>JBGSII010000328.1:0-4267 GCA_041742555.1 Ilumatobacteraceae bacterium | reverse complement strand
CCAACCGCTCCGACCTCGTCGGACGAATCAACAGCTGGAAACCGATCTTGAATGCCCTAACCATCCACTACGGCGACCGAGTCATCGGCGCCTACTGACATGACCACCACGACCATTCACACAAAAAATCTGACAGTCCCGCATGGTGTCGCAAGGGCACTTGGGCGTTCGGCATCGCTCGTGCTGGCGGAATCGGCGAGGTCGATGGTGCCCCGTCCGTGGGGGATCGGTCGGCGTCGGTGAGTCCTTGCCCGCTCATGAATTCTCCGCTGGCCCGAGTGGTCGGTATTCGGGGATCCAGTGGCGTTGGTGCACTCTGGTGGCGATCTCGTCGGTCGAGCGTGGTGGGGCGACGCCGTCGCGGACGGCCTGGGTGGCGACTGCGAAGGCGACGGCTTCGGCGACGGCTGGTGCGTACGTGATGGGTGGCAGGAGCGAGACGGGTTGACCTGGCTGGTTCTCGGTCGTGGCGGCGATGGCGGTGGATGCGGCGGCGAGCATGGCGTCGGTGACCTGGGTGGCTTCGGCTGCGAGGACACCGCGTCCGAGTCCGGGGAAGACGTAGAGGTTGTTGACCTGGCTGATGGTGTGGCGTTCGTTGCCGAGGGTGATGTCGCCGAACGTGCTGCCGGTGCCGACGATCGCGGTGCCGTTGGTCCATGCGAGCACGTCGCACGGGTTGGCCTCGGCGCGTGGGGTCGGGTTCGACAGTGGGAGCACGATCGGTCGTTTGGTGTGTGATGCCATCGAGCGCACGACTTCTTCGGTGAACAACCCGGGTTGGCCGGTCACTCCGATCAGGGCGTGCGGTGCGACGTGGCCGACGACGTCGGTGAGGTGGACTCGGCCGCGTTCGTCGGCGAGGTGTGCGACCTCGTTGTAGTCGCGGATGTAGTCGGCTTGGAAGGGTTGAAGATTCGAGAGTTGGTCGTGGAGGAGGCCGTCGCGGTCCACGAGCCAGCAGCGCCGCTTCGCTTCGTCGGGTGCGATTCCCTCGGCGACCAGGGTGGCGGTGAGCTGGCGGGCGATCCCGACGCCTGCGGAACCGGCGCCGACGATCACAGTTCGCAGGTGTCGGAGTGGGATGCCGGTGGCTTTCATTCCTGTGACGATGGCGGCGGTGGTGACGGCGGCAGTGCCCTGGATGTCGTCGTTGAACGAGCAGATGCGTTCGCGATGCTGTTCGAGTAGTCGTGTTGCGTTGCGCTGCGCGAGGTCTTCCCACTGCAGCAGTACCCCGGGGCAGTGGGCGCGGAGTGTGTCGACGAACGTCATGACGAAGTTGTCGTAGTCGTCGTCGCGGAGTCGCCGATGTCGCCACCCGAGGTAGAGCGGGTCCGACAGGAGCTGGTCGTTCTCGGTCCCCACGTCGAGGACCACGGGCAGCGTGCGCGAAGGGTCGATGCCGCCGACCGCGGTGTAGAGCGCGAGCTTGCCGATCGGGATGCCCATGCCACCGACGCCGAGGTCGCCGAGCCCGAGGATTCGTTCGCCGTCGGTGACGACGACGACATCGACCGGGCCTCGATTGCGCAGGGCGTTGGTGAGCAGTTCGGGGATGCGGTGGCGGTCGGGGTACGAGACGTACAGGCCGTGTTCCCGCCGGTATGTGCGCGACCACTGTTCGCACGCGAGGCCGACCGTGGGGGTGTAGACGATCGGGAGCAGTTCGTCGAGCTGGTCGTGGAGGAACCGGTAGAACAGGACCGAGTTGTTCTGTTGGAGCGCTCGCAGGAAGATGTGCTTGCCAAGATCCCCGTGGGCGGCGTCGAACGCGGCTCTGACGCGTTGGAGCTGTGTGTCGAGCGATTCGACAATTGGTGGAAGCAGGCCGTGCAGGCCAAACTGGTCGCGTTCGTCGACCGTGAACGCAGTGCCTTTGTTGAGGTAGCGGTTGGTGAGCAAGGTACGTCCTATCGGTGTCATGGAGCGCCGCCGGGCGCGGTGGTGCTCGCTGCGCTGGCGGCTTCTCGGCGGCGGGCGCGAACGATGCCGATGGTGTCGGAGGGGGCGGGGGCGTCGTAGCCGCGCAGTACGAGGCGTACGGCATCAAGTGCGTCGCGTGGTTTGCCGCGATAGTCGTTGAGACTGGCAATCCAGGCACCGATCGCCATGAGCGTGAGCACGATGCCGACGGTGAGGCCGCCGCCGCCGGCCGCCTTCCAACCTGAGAAGATCATGGCGGTGGCCGCGGAGGCGAGCACGAACAGTGTGGCGACGATCGTGGCGGACTCGAACTGTGTGGTGTGTTTGTCGAGGTAGACATCTCGGTGTTCACCGACGCCGGGGGTGTGACGTTGAATCATACGCAGTGGAGCGGTGACGCTACGCGCGGCGAGTGGTGCCCACGCGACGTAGACGAGGGCGACGAGGAACATGTATCGGTAGGGGAATCCGTCGACGAACTGACCCCCGGTGGGGTCCTCGCGCACTGCCTGATCGACGAGTCCCGACGCTGCCAGGGTCACGACGGTCGTTGCGACGAGCAGCAGCAGTGCCTTGCTGTAGCGGAGTACGACGGAACGAATCGCGAGGACGTGCCGGGCGATGAGCGCCTCGGTACGGGCGACATCTTGTGCGAGGGTGCGATCACGGTTGAGCCCGGCCAGGCGGAATGATTGACGGACACGTTCGGTGTCGCCGGTCGCCCCCTCGTCTGCGAGCACTCCCCATACTTCGTAGGTGCGGGTGTCGAACCGATCGCGCCACCCGTCATCGTCGACGCTGCGTGGCACGAGCATTGCGCGTGTCCACTCGTCGTCGCGTCCCTCGCCGAGTTGCTGGCGGGTCCGCGGGCTGAGTTCGTCGTTGTTGAACCCGAGGCCGGGGATGATGAAGCGCGGGTTGAAGATCACTCGTGGACCGCGATGCCCGGTGGGGTGGGCGCCGAAGGTGTTACTCGTGAAGTAGAAGGCAAGCAGATCGCCCACGAGCAGAAGGATCGTCGGGACGGGCAGCAGGATCACGAGTGTCGCGGCGAGACCGAGCGTGATGATGGGCGGCCAGGGCTGGCCGGCGTCGTACGACGCGAACAGCACGGTCATCATCTTCGGGAACGCATCGCGCAAGAACAGCGGGAGCAGCAGCACGAGTGCCGAGCCGCCGAGCAGCGCCTGGCCGACGCGGTGGATGGTTGAGAGGCGCACTTCGCTGCGCTGCAGGAACGCCCGCATAGCAGCGCGAGATTCTTCGTCCGTGATCGTGAGGTCAGCGTCGTCGAGTTCGTCGGCGTTCATCGTGTGTCCTCGTCGTGGAGGTCGGCGAGCAGGTCGCGGGTCTCGGTGAGCGAGCTGATCAGCAGCTGGCGCGCGACGGCCAGCAGATCGGCGATCATCGGATCTTTGAGGCGGTAGTAGACCGACTGGCTTTCCTTGCGGCTGGTGACGAGCCCGGCACGGCGCAGGACGCCGAGCTGCTGGGACAGGTGCGACGATTCGATGCCGATCTCGGGTTGGAGTTCGCTCACGGATCGTTCGCCGGAGGCCAGCGTCTCGAGGATGCGGATCCGTGGCGGGTGGGCCATCGCACGGAACATCGTCGCCTTCAGCTCGGCGATCGACACCAGATCGCGGTCTGCGTCCAGGTTATATGTCGAAATCATCAGATGCGCATCTTATCATGCTGCTACTGTGTTGATTGATGAGAGCTGATGTGCCCTGGTTGGTTGGAAGCTCCGGGGTGAGTCGATGCTGACGCTGATGCGACGGATCGCACGGTTGGGTCGGGCAACGGAGCCCGCTCTGCCGCCGGTGTCGCTGCCGGTCCCCGTCACTGCGGCCCCGCTGCGCGGGTCGCTGCAGATTCGCCTGGTCGACGCCGGATCGTGCAACGCGTGTGAGGCCGAGTTCGCCGCGGCGTTCGGTCCCGTGTACGACGCCGAACGATTCGGGGTCCGTCTCGTAGCGTCCCCGCGCCACGCTGATGCACTCGTCGTTACCGGCCCGGTGACACGGAACATGGAGAGTCCGTTGCGAAAGACCTACGAAGCGATGCCCGCGCCGAAGATCGTGATCGCTCTCGGGGACTGTGCTCGCAACTGTGGGGTGTTCGCAGGGGCATACGGCGTGGTGGGCGCGGTGAGCGATGTGCTTCCCGTCGACGTCGAGATCGCCGGCTGCCCACCGTCGCCGAGTGACATCGTGGCGGCACTGCGGTCGGTGGTCGAGGGATCATGACCGAGCAGTTGCTGCCCGCCGCTGCGGTGCTGGCGGCGATTGCCGTCGTCGTTGCGCTGGTGGGACGGCCGGTGGTGGGTCGGTGGGTGTCC
>JBGSII010000327.1:0-19950 GCA_041742555.1 Ilumatobacteraceae bacterium | reverse complement strand
ACCGTCGTGGTGGTCGCCGCATCGCCGACAACGGCGATCAGGGTCACGGCCCGTCGTCCCCGATGAGGCTCGGTGCCGTTGCCGGGTCGGTCGACGGTTCGACCAGGACCACCCGTACGTCGTCTGCTGCAGCGATCGTGGCGGCCTCGGTTGCGGCGACCTCGACGGACAGCGACTGCAGACCGAGCGCAGACGACGTGTCGGCCGGCAGCCCGACGACCCGACCCGAGACCGTGGCCACGACGCCATCTGCTCCGGCGCCGCCGGTGCGTGGTACCACCAGCAGCACCGGGACCCGCTCGCGCAGTCCGAGCGGCAACGATCCGTCGGTGACCTGGATCGCGATCACCGAGCTCCCGGGCGAGACCAGCGGTGTCGCCTGCAACGCCTCGGCGGTGACGAGTGAGCCGGCGACGAGGCGTACCTTCGCGTAGCTGCCGACCAATGAGTCGAGTCGGTCACCTGCGATGACGTTCACCGTCGGGTCGGCATCCACGTCGACGGTGCGGAGCATGTCGGAGGTGATCTGTTCGCCCGCGGGGACGTCCCGGACCGTTTGGACGACTGGCTCGGAGGCATCGAGCGACGAGTACACGTAGACGTTTCCGCCGATCGCGACCGCGGCGAGCGCCACGCCGACTGCGATGCGACGACGGTGTCGGGTGAGCGGCGTGAATCCTCGCTCGGAAGGAGCTGCGGTTCGGTTCGATCCACCGACAGGCCGGGCGTTCATCGGGGCTCCCCGGTCAAGAGCGCCTGCGCGATCTGCTGGTGCGCCAGCAAGGTGACGATCGTGGCAACGACGAGAAACGGACCGAAGGCGATCGTGCGCCGACGCGTCGTGACGCCGAACACGGTCCCGGCGAGCGCAGCCATGCAGAGGGCGACGATCCCCAACCGTCCGTCGATCGTCCCGATGGCTGCCCCCAGCACGATCGCGGCCTTCACGTCGCCGAAGCCCATCGAGGCCGGTGAGATCGCGTGGAGCGCGAGGAGGGGAAGCGCCATGACGAGCGCACCGCCCGCCACACCTGCGAGATCCGAGCCGATGTCGATGGGTTGGGCGATTGCGGCATCCAGCGCCAGCGAACAGACCAGGGCGGCGAACGCAGGCACCACCCAGACGTCCGGCAGGCGGCGCTCATCGACGTCGACGACCGCTGCGGGAACCAACAGCGCCACACCGGCCGCAGCAGCGACGGGAACCTCGCCGACCACCACCCCGGCGACCAGCAGAACGACCGAGATGGCTGCGCCGAGCACGATGGCATGGCGAGCCCCGGACGCGTTGGTGCGACCGCCGGGCCATCGACCCGTCACGGATCGGGCGTTCGCCCGGTCAGGAATCAGTGGAACCGCCACCCGCCTCTCCTCTTCCGCCGTGACGTCCCCCCTGACGTCACGTGTGCACCGTACTACATCTTCGGCGCGGGAGTCTCGCTGAGCGTCGTGCCCCATGTACGCACAGTGGGAGCGTCGCCGGTGAGAACGGAACGCACCGAACCACGACCACGCTGCGATGAGCGAGAGGAGCCGTATGCGGTCGCTTCGCTCATCGCCGGACGCGTGTGGTCAGCCGGCGGTGTACTGGGCGGCGAGTTCGAGGACCTGATCCTCGGGGATCCCGCCGATCCATCCCGTGATGATGGTGCCGTCCGGGGTGAGCATCACGGCCGTGGGTTGCGACGTGACACCGAGTTCGATCCACGACTGGAACGATTCGTCCCACAGCATCGTGAACGTCGTCCCGAAGCGCTCGACGAACTCTTCGGCTTCCTCCAGGCTGTCCTGCGTTCCGAGGCCGATCACTTCGATCTCGTCTGCGTGTGCTCGAGCGAACTGCTCGACGTCGGGTGCCTCAGCCCGACAGGTGGGTCAATGCGGTGCGTACATCCACAACAGGATCGGCGTGTCCGCTGGCGCCACGTTGCGGAGGTTGACCTTGTTGCCCGCCGACACGTCGTCGACCACGACGTCGGGCAGCTGGTTTGCGGAAGTGTCACTCGCCGGCTCGAGTTCGATCGCGTCCGGAGGCGGTGGGATGGTGCTCCCGGCGGGTTCGCCGGACGACTCGCCGCCTCCGCACGCGGCCAGCGCGATCGTGGACGCGACGGCGATGACCGTCGCCCGTGATCGAACTGAACGGAATGTGCGCACCGCACAAGTGTGCCCGCCGGTGCGGCGGCGACCCCCTCGGTTCACAGAACGTTTCGCACGTGACGTCCTGACCACGTTGCGATGAGCGAAAGGGGTGCCGTATGCGGTCGCTTCGCTCATCGCAGCTCGGGTGACGATCTCCGCGATGAGCGAAAGGTGCCGTATGCGGTCGCTTCGCTCATCGCGGGCCGGTGGCAGGGGGTGGGCTACGTCGGCGAAAGCGCCCGGACGGTCCAGTCGAGCAACCAACCGAGGAAGTCGTACAGATGGTGCTCGGGGGAGTCGGCGCCATCGGCCGCGTCCGCGGATGCGTCGTCGGTGATGCCGAGCATCGAGCCGAGCACGAGGCGAATGGCATTGATCGACTGCATGAAGGCGATGGTCTCGCCTTCGTCGAGCACCGACGTCGCGTTGCTCGGCTCGATCGTCCGGCTCACCGACTCGATCGCCGCGAGGCGACTGGCGACGAGTTCTTCGCGCATCAGGCGCTGGTACTCGGCTTCCTTCTCCTCGTCGTCGGGGTAGGCGACCGGGAACAGGCGCCGAATCAACTCGTTGTCGTCGGGCCCCGTGATCAGCGCCTGGAGCTCGGCCATGAGACGCAGCAGCAGGTTGCGTTCCTCGTCGTCGAGGTTGATCCGCCAGCCGCCCCGCACCGCTTCGACGGGGGCAACGAATCTACGACGAAGGGCCATCGTGCTCCATCGTGGCCCAGAGGCTGTGCTCGTGCAGCCGGAACACGTGCATCTCGGCCTCCTCGCGTCCGCACGACGCGACGACGGCGCGCCCCTTCTCGTGGACGTCGAGCATCAACTCGGTGGCCTTCTCGAGCGAGTAGCCGAAGAGTTTCTGGAACACGTAGGTCACATAGCTCATCAGGTTCACCGGGTCGTTCCAGACGAGCACCACCCACGGACGGTCGACGGCAGCGACGTCGTCGAGGTCCGGCTCCGTCACCTCCGTTGGTTGCAGCGTGGTGGGCACCGCACCAGTGTGCCGCTCCCACCGCCCCTCCGCACGCGAGGAACCAGTGGCTGGCGTTGGTCCTGCGGCGAGCGCCGCCGGTACCATGAAGCGGTCATGTCCGTCGGCAGCCGCCCCCTCGTACCGTCACGGCTCGCGCCCGGCGGAGTGGCCCACGGGAGTCGCCGTACGCCGACCACCGTCGTCGGCGGCTACATCGCGCTGACGAAGCCGCGGATCATCGAACTCTTGTTGATCACCACCGTGCCCACGATGGTGCTCGCCGAAGGCGGCTGGCCGGCCTGGTCGCTCGTCGCGGTCACGCTGCTGGGTGGCACGCTGTCGGCGGGGAGCGCGAACGCTGTCAACATGTACGTCGACCGCGACATCGATGCGCTGATGGAGCGCACCCAGGGTCGGCCGTTGGTCACCGGGGTGGTCGAACCACGCAACGCGCTGATCTTCGCGATCGCCCTCCAGATCTTGGCGTTCGGTGTCCTCTGGGCCGGCGCCAACCTGCTCTCGGCAGTGCTGGCGTTCAGCGCTGCGGCGTTCTACGTCGGGGTGTACACGCTGTGGCTCAAGCGCACGAGCCGCCAGAACATCGTGATCGGGGGCGCCGCCGGTGCCGTGCCGGTCCTCGTCGGTTGGGCAGCGGTCCAGAACTCGCTCGCATGGGCGCCGATCGTGCTCTTCATCGCCATGTTCCTGTGGACGCCACCTCACTTCTGGGCACTCGCCGTCAAGTACGCCGACGACTACCGTGCCGCCGACGTGCCGATGCTCCCCGCGGTCGTGCCCATCGAGGTCGCGGTCCGCCAGATGATCTGGTACACGGTCGCACTCGTGATCACGACGCTCGTCCTGGTGCCGGTGGCCGACCTGGGCTGGATCTACGGCGTCAGCGCCGCGGTGCTCGGTGCGATCTTCCTCGGGGGCACGCTGGCGCTGCAGCGCCACCCCACCGCCGCGAACAGCATGCGCTTGTTCGGGTTCTCGATCACCTACGTCACGGTGTTGTTCGGGGCGATCACCGTCGATGTCCTCGTCCGCAACGGCTGGTGAGCATCACCGCTTCGTCGTCGTCGATTCGCGAGGATTTCGGGCGCGCGGGCTCCTTCCAAGTAGTCTCGGCGCTGTCGTGCCCTGCCACGTTTCGAGTCGCCCGCTGCCGTCAGGGGGCCACAATCAAGTGAGACACCACCTCGTATGACCACCATCGAATCGAGTCCCGAAGCTGTCGTCGTCGGCGACAACGACGCCGACGACGCTGGCGCGCTCGAGGCAGTCGCCAGCGTCTTCACGTCGACCGACCACAAAGCGACCGGACGGCTGTACCTCGCCGGCGGCTTGCTGGGCTTGGTGGCCACCGTGGCGATCAACCTGCTGATCGCCGTCGAGCGCCTCGACGGCACCGACGTCGCACTCGACGCCGAGGTGCTCCCGCAGCTCGTCGATGCGCAGCTGATCGGTCTCGTCTTCGGCGTCCTGTTGCCGCTCGCGATGGCCGCCTGCGTCTCCGCCGTGCCGTTGCAGCTCGGTGCCCGTTCGATCGCGTTCCCGCGGCTCGCTTCGTCGGGATTCTGGATCTGGTTCGGTGGCCTGGTGCTCACGTCGATCGCGCTGATCGACAACGGCGGATCCCTCGGTGGCGACGCCGATGCGGTCGCTCTGTTCATCGCCGGGCTGGGACTGATGGCGGTGGGACTCACCGCGTCGGCCGGATCGGTCGCCACGACCATCTTGACCACGCGGGCACCGGGGATGACGATGCGTCGCGTCCCGCCGTTCTCGTGGTCGGCATTGGTCTTCTCCCTCGGCGTGATCGTCGTGATGCCCGTGTTCGTCGGCACGCTCGCCTACCTCTTCCTCGACCACCGCAACTCCCGCACGGGATTCGGGGGCAACGAGGGAATCTTCGTCTGGACGGGCTGGTTCGTCACCCAACCCCTCTCGTTCCTGTTCGCGATCCCGGCGATCGGCATGCTCGCCGAGTTGGCCCCGATCGTGTTCGGCCGTCGCACGCCGGCTCGCGGCGTGTTGTTCGGCGGGCTCGCCCTGATCGGCGTCGCCGCGCTCGCCGGCGTCACCCAACAGAACATCCAGAACCTCCCGTGGTCGGGCAGCGACCTCAACGTCGACGACCTCGAGACCAAGGTGCGTGACCTCGTCCCGTTCCTGATCTTCAACGCGCTGCCGGTGCTCGGCATGCTCCTCGTGCTGTTGGTGGTCCTGCAGACAGCCCGCCCCGGCGAGGGAACCCGTTTCGCGTTCAGCCCCGCCATCTTGTTCGCCTTCTTCGGGTACGGCATGGTGTTGGTCGGCATGCTCGGCAACCTCCTGCACGCCGCGGACGACCTCGATCTGCAGGGCACGGTCTTCAACGAGGCCTCGTTGGTCTACGTGGTCTACGGCGCCGTGCTCGGGTCGATGGGCGCCACCATTCACTGGGCGCCCAAGCTCTGGGGCGCCACGTTCAACTCGGGCAAGGTGCTCCCGCTCGCCCTGCTCGGTCTGGCCGGCACGATCCTGGCCGCGTTCCCGATGTACATCGCTGGGTTCCTCGATCAGCCCGCCGGCATCTCCTACCTCGACGACGATCTCACGATCTGGAACATCATCGCGCTGGTCGGACACTCGTTGATGGCCCTCACCGTGTTGGGATTCATCGGGCTGCTGCTGGCGTCGACCCGTCACGACGAGCCCGTCGCCGACGACCCGTGGGACGCCCAGACGCTCGAGTGGGCGACCACGTCGCCGGCACCGCGAGACAATTTCGTCGACGTGCCCGTAGTGCACTCCGCCGAACCGCTGCTCGACCTCAAGTCCGCCTCGGCATCCAACGGGAGCAACGCCTGATGTACGCCCTTCCCGCAGCCCCCCCACCTGCACCGCAACGCCAGGTGCTCGTCGGTACGTCGCTCGCCGTCGTCGCGATGGTGATGCTCACCGGCAGCATGCTCGCCGTCTGGGCGCTGCAGAGAACCGAAGCGATCGATTCGACCGGCACCTGGGTCCCCGACGGCGTGACGATCCCCGAGGTGCCGACCAACGTGATCCTGATCGCGTTCATCGGCATCTGCGTCTTCGGCCAGTGGGCGGTCTGGAGCGCCAAGCGCAGCGATCGCCCGCACACCGTCCTGGCACTCGGTTGCACTGCCTTGGTGTCCTTGCTCGTGATCAACGCGCAGGCGTTCGTGTACGTCGAGATGGGCCTGGGCATCAGCGACGGAACCTACGCCGTGATGTTCTACGCCATCACCGGGATGTTCATGCTGCTGATGATCATCGGCATGCTGTTCACGGTCGTGGCCGCATTCCGATACATCGGCGGTCGCTCCGGCGACCAGGAGATCCTCGTTTCCCACGCCGTCTACTGGTACGCGATGTCGGCGATCTACGCCGCCCTCTGGTTCCTCGTCTACGTCACCAAGTGAGCGACTGAATGTTCACCACCGGCTCCAAATTCCTCATCGGCGCTTGCGTCGTCGCCACCATCTCGGCGATCGCCTATGGCGTGACCCAGGACGGCGTGATGGGCACCGTCGGCCTCGCCTCGGCGGCGGTCGCGCTCGGATTCCTCGCTGGAATCAACATCTACACCCGCGACTCGAACATCTGGGACGACGAGATCTCGTCGGTCGAGACGGCACCGGCCGCTGCGCGGCCGCCGGCCAACAGCATCTGGCCGATGGCGTTCGCACTCGGTGCGGCGGTGCTGACCGTCGGCTTGGTCACCTACCAGGCCGTCTTCATCGTCGGTGTGGTCCTGCTGCTCGCGACCGGCGCCGAATGGACCGCCGAGGCCTGGGCCGAACGGGCGTCGGCGGATGCCTCGTACAACGCCGAGGTGCGCAACCGCATCGCCAACCCGCTCGAGTTCCCCCTGGCCGCCGCCATCGGGATCGGCATCATCGTGTACGCGTTCAGCCGCATCATGCTGTGGCTGTCGAAGACGAACACGGTCATCGCGTTCGTCGTGATGGGCGTCATCATCCTCACGGTCGCGTTTCTCGCTGCCTACCGCCCGGGCCTCAAGTCGAAGGCCGCCGTCGGTGCCATCGCGGTCGGTGTGCTCGCGCTCGTCGCCGGCGGGGCTGCGGCGGGGCTCGACGGCGAGCGCGAGATCCACGAGCACGAGACCACCGAGGGCCTCACGGAGGAGGGCGAGGACATCTGCCTGAGCCCCGAGGAGTTCGAAGCCGACGAGAAGGCGTCGCAGTCGGTGGCTGCATCTGCCAACGTGGCTGCCGAGATCACGCTCACCGAATCCGGAACGCTCGAGCCGAGCGTCGTCGGTCCTCTCGAGGAGGGCACCGACGCCCTCACACTGCCGCGCTCGAACCCCAACAACGTCATCTTCATCAACGACTCCGACGAGCACCGGCGACTCTCCGTCGATCTCACGGTGCCGCCCGTCGATGCCGCCGAGGACGAAGGTCCCTTGCTCAAGTGCACCGCGCTCGTCGAGCCTGGTGGCCGCCAGAACATCACCCTCACGATCGGTGCACCGAGCTTCGCTGCCCCCGACGGGTACTTCTTCTTCGTGCCCGGTGTCGAGTCGGCCCGGCTGGAACTGATCGTGCCATGAGTAACTCTCCACTGAAAAGGCATCCGTTGAGATCCGCGAGTACCTTCAAGCACATGAGTCGCCGAACACGTGTCGGACTGGTCGCTGGCCTCGGCCTGCTGGTCGCCGGATGCGCCGAGGATGCTGCACAGGACACCTGGGATCCCGCTGGGCCGAACGCGCAGGACATCCACAACCTGCAGTGGCCGGTCTTCCTGATCGCTGGTGTGGTCGGCGTGATCGTGCTCACGTTCGTGGCGATCATCATCGTCAAGTTCCGTGACCGCGGCCAGGCGATCCCCGAACAGACCCATGGCAAACCGGCGCTCGAGATCGGCCTCACGATCCTCCCGGCGCTGATCCTGATCGGTGTGGCGATCCCGACCGTCGGCACGATCATGGCGTTGAATGAGACCGACGACACCGAGTGCATCATCAACGTCACGGGCCAGCAGTGGTGGTGGGAGATCGACTACGCCCAGCAGGATGGCTGCGGCGGCATCGCCGAGCCGATCGTCACCTCCGGCCAGATGATCATCCCCATCGACACACCGGTACTCGTGCGAGGCACCAGCCGCGACGTGATCCACTCGTGGTGGATCCCGCGCCTCAACGGCAAGAAGGACATGGTCCCCGGCCGCGTGCACGCGGTGCGTCTCCAGGCCGACGAGCCGGGCATCTACGCCGGCCAGTGCACCGAGTTCTGTGGCCTGTCCCACGCCAACATGCGTATGGAGGTCGTGGCGCTCACGCCCGAGGACTTCGAGACGTGGAAGGCCCAACAGCTCGCGCCGTACGAATCGCCAGCGGCCGGCACGTTGGCAGCCACCGGCGAAGCCACCTTCATCGCCCAGTGTTCTCGGTGTCACCAGGTCAACGGTCTCGAAGACGCCGCCGGTGAACTGGTGATCTCTCGTCCGGACCTGCAGGTGTACTCCGGAGCTGCACCGAACCTGACGACCTTGATGACCCGCAACACCTTCGCTGGAGCGTCCTGGGACCTGCTCACCGACGAATGCCGTGCCGACGTGTGGGAGTCCGATCCCGACACGTTCGGCGAGAAGTATCTCGCCGGCGTGTCGGCAGAGTGCCTGAACTCGGTGCAACTGCGCGAGTGGCTCCGCAATGCGCCGGCGATGAAGCCGATGTACGCCGACCCGGCTCAGCTCGACGAGACCGACGGTCTCGTGCGTGGCATGCCGAACCTCGCTCTCAGCGAGGACCAGATCGACGAACTCGTCGCCTACCTGCTCGAACGCAAGTGATGGGAGCTCGATAACTCATGGCCATCATCGAACGTCCCACCGAGACCCCGGCGCTCGCCGGCGCCGGTGGCGCCGTCGTCACACCGAGTTCGTCCTACGGGTACTTCCGGCGCCCGGTGCAGACCACCGGGTGGAAGTCGTGGGCATTCACGGTCGACCACAAGAAGATCGGGATCATGTACGGCGTCGTCGCGATGCTGTTCTTCTTCGTCGGCGGCTTCGAGGCGCTGCTGATCCGGGCACAGCTCGCCCAGGCCGACGGCACGATCCTGTCGGCCGACAAGTACAACCAGATGTTCACGATGCACGCCACCACGATGGTGTTCCTCTTCGTGATGCCGCTCGCCTCGGCGTTCGCCAACTACATGATGCCGCTGCAGATCGGCGCCCGCGACGTCGCGTTCCCCCGCCTCAACGCCCTCAGCTTGTGGACGTTCGTGTTCGGTGGCATCTTCATCAACACGTCCTGGATCCTCGGTGGCGCCGCCGATGGCGGCTGGTTCATGTACGCGCCGAACAGCTCGGTGCCGTTCTCGCCCACCCACGGTGTCGACTTCTGGGTGCTCGGCCTGCTGATGACGGGCATCGCCTCACAGGTCGGCGCGGTCAACCTGATCGTGACGGCGCTCAACATGCGTGCACCGGGCATGACCTTGATGAAGATGCCGATCTTCACGTGGATGGCGCTCGTGGTGCAGTTCCTCCTGCTCTTCGCGATCCCGGTCATCAC
The DNA here is from genome assembly GCA_041742555.1 of Ilumatobacteraceae bacterium. Lineage (GTDB taxonomy): Bacteria > Actinomycetota > Acidimicrobiia > Acidimicrobiales > Ilumatobacteraceae > Sva-07. The sequence goes on along the minus strand of JBGSII010000327.1, from coordinate 10,265 downwards.
CGTGGCGCTGTTCTTGCTGTTGTTCCAGCGGAACTTCGACGCGACGTTCTTCTCGGTTGCCGACGGTGCGGACCCGCTGCTGTGGCAGCACCTGTTCTGGCTGTTCGGTCACCCGGAGGTGTACATCATCGTCCTGCCGGCCTTCGGGATCATCTCCGAGGTGCTGCCGACCTTCTCCCGCAAGCCCTTGTTCGGCTACCCGTTCGTCGTGTTCTCGGGTGCGGCGATCGGCCTGGTCGGCTTCGGAGTCTGGGCGCACCACATGTTCGCTGCCGGACTCGGCCCGATCTCCGTTGCCGTGTTCTCGGTTGCGACGATGGCCATCGCGGTGCCGACCGGCGTCAAGATCATCAACTGGACGCTCACGATGTGGGGCGGCAAGCTGTGGTTCTCCACGGCCATGCTGTTCGCCATCGGCCTGATCGTGCAGTTCACGATCGGTGGCCTGTCGGGCGTCACCCACGCCGTGGCCCCCTCCGACACTCAGCAGACGGACACCTATTACATCGTCGCCCACTTCCACTACGTGATCTTCGGTGGTGGTGTGCTCGGCCTGTTCGCCGGCATCTACTACTGGTGGCCGAAGGTCTTCGGCAAGATGCTCAACGAGAAGTGGGGTCGTTGGAACTTCTGGTTGATGATCATCGGCATGAACCTCACGTTCGGACCGATGCACATCATCGGCCTCCAGGGCCAGCCGCGACGCATGTACGTCTGGACCGAGAACCGCGCCGGCGAGGGATTCTTCAACCTCGGCTTCTGGAACCTCGTGTCGTCCATCGGTTCGCTGGTGCTGGGCATCGGCGCCGTGTTGTTCCTCGTCAACGTCTGGGTCAGCCGCAAGAATCCGCCGGCGCCCGCTGACCCGTGGGACGCCCGCAGCCTCGAGTGGATCACGACCAGCCCTCCGAAGGAGCACAACTTCGACCGGATCCCCACCGTGCATGCACTCGACGAGTTCTTCCACCGCAAGTACGAAGACGTGGGCGTCGACGGGCAGCACGACTACAAGAAGGTCCGCACCGGCGAGGAGATCATCGCCATGGAAGAGGCGAACGCCGAGTCGCACATCCACATGCCGTCGCCGTCGTACTGGCCGATCATCCTCGCCTTCGGCATGTTGATCATCGCCTACGGCGTCATCTACAGCGTCCTGATGCTCGCCGCCGGCGCGGCGATCGCTGTGCTGGCGTTGTTCGGCTGGGCGCTCGAACCTCCGACCGCCGACGACTCCGAATTCGACCCGCCGTCGTCCGATGGTGGCCAGCCGAGCAAGGAGCTGGCGCATGTCTGACACCACCGTCGAACCGTCGGCGACGCCCGAACCCGACGTCGTCGTGCCGGCTGGGTACGACGACGGTCAGGATCACATCGGCCTTCCACACCACACCACCACCGGGTTGTCGAACACCAAGCTGGCGATGTGGCTGTTCCTCGGCTCGGAGTGCCTGCTGTTCGGCGGGTTGATCTCCACCTACATGCTGTACCGCAACCGGCAGGGTGATGCGATCGGCCCCGACCAACTCTGGGACATCCCGTTCACGTCGGCCACCAGCTTCATCCTGCTGATGTCGTCGCTCACCATGGTGCTGGCGGTCTCGGCCGCCAAGCGCAAGGACGAACGAGGCACTCGCCTGTGGCTCACGGTCACCGCGTTGCTCGGCGGTCTCTTCCTCGCCGGCCAGGTGTACGAGTTCACGGTCTTCTACCGGGAGGGGCTCGGCTACACGACGAGCTTGTTCTCGTCGAGCTTCTACACGCTGACCGGATTCCACGGAGTCCACGTGGCCGTCGGCATCATCATGCTGCTGTCGCTGGTCGGGATGCTCGCCAAGGGACGGATCCTCGGCGACAAGGCCGAGACGGTCGAGATGGTCGGGCTGTACTGGCACTTCGTCGACGTCGTCTGGATCGTCATCTTCACCCTCGTCTACCTGATTCCGGCCTGACATGAGCATCGACCACGACACCCCGACACCTGGAATGGCCGACTCGACCGAGGTCGTCTCCCAAGTCGAACACGACGACCTCTACGCCCACGAGATCTCGGACAAGAACTACATCGTCATCGCGTTGATCCTCGCCGTGCTGACGGCACTCGAGGTCGCGGCCACCGAGGTCGACGGTCTGGGATCGTTCCTGATCCCCGCGCTGTTGATCATGATGGCGATCAAGTTCTTCATCGTCGTCAGCTACTTCATGCACCTGAAGCACGACGCGGCGTTGTTCAAGTTCGGCTTCTACATCGGCCTGGCCGGCGCCGTGGTGTTGTATTCGGTGATGCTGACCACGTTCCACTTCTTCATCGACTGACCGACCCCTGGAGGGGCGCCCATGCTCGCCCAAGTCCTCGATCCCTGGCGTTTCCAGTGGCACCCGGAAGTGTGGGTGCTGGTGGCGTTCTTGACCTGCGCGTACGTCTACATGGTGCGGGTGATCGGCCCGAATGCGGTCGCTCCCGGGCAGAAGGCGGTCAGCCGATTCAACATCGGCTGCTTCGTCGGTGCCATGGTCATGCTCTGGGTGGCGAGCGACTGGCCGATGCACGACATCGGCGAGGAGTACCTGTACTCGGCGCACATGCTCCAACACATGATGCTGAGCTACTTCCTGCCGCCGCTGGTGTTGATGGCGACGCCGCAGTGGCTCCTGCGGGTTCTCGTCGGCAACGGGAAGCTCTATCGCGGTGTCGCGTTCATGTGCAGGCCGGTGATCGCTGCGGTCGTGTTCAACACCGTGGTGATCATCACCCACATACCTGGAGTCGTCTCGGCGTCGGTCGACAGCGGCCCCCTGCACTATTCGCTGCATCTCCTCGTCGTGACGGCGTCGTTGTTGATGTGGATGCCCGTGGTCGGGCCGTTCCCCGAGCTGCAGATCGGCCCGCTCGCCAAGTGCGTCTACCTGTTCATCCAGTCGCTCGTGCCCACGATCCCGGCGGCGTGGCTGACGTTCGCGTCCGGCGCCGTCTACGAGTCCTACGACATCCCGGTGCGAGTGTGGGGAATGTCGGTGCAGCACGACCAGCAGCTCGCTGGCGCGATCATGAAGACGGGCGGCGGGATCTTCCTGTGGACCGTCATCATCTTCCTCTTCTTCAAGCGGTTCGCGGCCGGCTACTACGCCGCGAACGACGGCAGCTATCGACGACCGCACCCGATGCCCGACGCCGAGTTGACCGGTGATTCCGTTGCCGACTCCGAGCGACCGTTGACGACCGCCGACGTCGAGCGCGAGTTCGCGCAGGTCCCGGCCGCTCCCGACGAGCGCTTGTCGTAACGGATCGACCCGCCCCGTCCGCCGACCGCTAGCGTTCGTTGGCGTGATCGACCACCGGCTGCTGCGAACAGACCTTGCCGGGGTGAAGGCTGCGCTGGCACGCCGTGGCCGACCGTCGTTGCTCGCCGAGGTCGACGAGGCAGCACGGCTCGATGCCCGACTCCTCGACATCACCGCCCGCCGCGATGCGATCAGGTCGCGGGTCAACACGATCTCCAAGGAGGTCGGTCGACTCCGGCGTGACGGTGATGTCGACTCCGCTGAGGTGCTGCAAGCGGAAAGCCGTGAACTCGGTGCGGAGGAGCGCGCGCTGGCATCCGAACACGACGAGGTGTCCACGGCCCTACGCGACCTGCTGCTCGGCATTCCCAACCTGCCGCACCCGGACGCACCCGATGGTGCCGACGACGCCGACAATCCGATCGTCAGTGGGCCGATCGGATTGCTCGACACCGTGCCCGACCACCTCCGCGTTCCGCACTGGGAGTCGGCCACGGCCCTCGGGATCCTCGACAACGAACGGGCGGTCAAGATCTCCGGCGCCATGTTCACCATGCAACGTGGCGCCGGCGCCACCCTGGCACGCGCCCTGTGCCAGTACGGGCTCGACCTCAATGCCGATGTGCACGAAGAGGTCCGGCCGCCGTCGTTGGTGAGCAGTGCCACCCTGACGGCCACGGGTCAACTGCCGAAGTTCGCCGACGACGCGTACGCCATCGAACGAGACGATCTGTGGTGTATCCCGACTGCCGAGGTGCCCCTGACCTCGATCTACGCCGATGAAGTGCTCGACGACACCGCGTTGCCGATCCGGGTCATGGCACACAGTTCGTCGTTCCGTCGCGAGGCGGGTTCGGCCGGTCGCGACACACGCGGCATGCTGCGCGCGCACGAGTTCGACAAGGTCGAGATCCTCGCGTTCGCCACGCCCGAGCAGGCGCCGTCGTTGCTGACCGACATGGTGGCACGCGCCGAACGAGCGATCGCCGGCCTCGGGCTTCCGTATCGGATCATCGAGATCTGCACGGGCGACATGGGCCAGAGCCACCACCGCAGCTTCGACATCGAGGTGTACGCGCCGGGTGCCGACGCCTGGCTCGAGGTGTCCTCGATCAGTTGGTTCAGCGACTACCAGGCCCGCCGTGGCAATGTCCGGCTCAAGCGTCACGACGCCGATGGCAAGCCGGTGAAGGGCACCGAGTTCGTCCACACCCTGAACGGCTCGGCCCTGGCGGTCCCGAGGGTCTGGGCGGCGATCATCGAGAACTATCGCAACGTCGATGGTTCCGTCACCGTGCCCGAGGCGTTGCGCCCGTACATGCGGGGAATCGAGTGCATCGAAGCGCCGTCGGAGGCGAAGGGAGCGAGGCCGTGACCGACTGGGCCGCACCGGACCGGCGCTCCGAGCTCTGGGGGCGCCGGGTCCAGTACGAGACGGTTGGCCTCGATGTCGGCGACCTCGACCCCGACCCGATCGCACAGTGGCACCGATGGCATGACGAGGCGTCCGAAGGTGGGGTTGCCGAGCCGAACGCCATGACCATCGCCACGGTCGGCGACGACGGTGTTCCGGACGCGCGGATCGTCCTGGTCCGCACCGCTGACCAGCGCGGTCTGAGCTTCTTCACGAACTACGAGAGCACCAAGAGCCGCCAGCTCGACGCCGCGCCGGGTGCTGCGGCGGTGTTCTCGTGGCTCGATCTGCATCGCCAGGTCCGTGTCCGAGCCACCGTCGAACGGGTGGCCGACTCCGAGAGCGACGAGTACTTCGCGTCGAGGCCGCGCGCGAGCCAGCTCGGTGCGTGGGCGTCGCCGCAGAGCGCGGAGATCGACGACCGTGCGGTGCTCGAGGAGCAGGTGATCGCGTTCGACGAACGCTTCACCGATGCAGCGGTACCCCGGCCGCCGCATTGGGGCGGCTGGCGCTTGGTGCCGTTCGAATGGGAGTTCTGGCAGGGGCGACCCAGTCGCCTCCACGATCGCCTCCGCTACCGACGTCCGAGCCCCGACGCGCCGTGGGTGATCACCCGTCTCGCCCCCTGAAGCCCGACGTGTGCGCCGCTCAGCCCGCGTGGGAGGCGCCGGCCCACAGTGTTCGGGAGGTGGGGGAGTCGGAACGATCGGGAAACTGGGACGCGGGGAGTTGATTGCGGTCGTGCGAGGGGCGAGGCTGGGGCGATGACGAAGGTGCTGGTGGTCGACGACGAGCCGACCGTGCGCGAAGTCGTGGTCGGGTACCTGCGTCGCGATGGCCACGACGTCGCCGAGGCAGGCGATGGAACGACTGCGCTCGCACTGCTCGACGCCGACCCCCCCGATCTCGTCGTGCTCGACATGATGCTGCCTGGGGTCCACGGCCTCGACGTCCTGCGTCGGGTCCGAGCCACGAGTGACATCCCGGTGATCATGCTCACCGCGCGGGCCGAGGAGTCCGACCGGGTTGCCGGACTCGAACTCGGCGCCGACGACTACGTCGTGAAGCCGTTCTCACCACGCGAACTCGCTGCACGCGTCAATGGCGTCCTGCGCCGCACCAGTGGTCGGCAGGTGTCCTCGCCGGGTCCGATCGTGCACGGGCCACTCACGATCGATCCGCTCAGCCGGCAGGTCACGCTCGACGGTCGGGAGATCGAGATGACCCCGAAGGAGTTCGACGTGCTCTCGTTCCTCGCCGCGTCGCCGAGACAGGTGTTCTCGAGAGCCCAGTTGCTCGAATCGGTGTGGCAGTCGTCGCCCGACTGGCAGGACCCGGCAACGGTGACCGTGCACGTGCGCCGGATCCGCAACAAGATCGAAGACGACCCCGAACATCCGCGTTGGATCTCCACGGTGTGGGGTGTCGGGTATCGGTTCGAGCCGTGACGGATCTCACCGGGCACCGCCGTCGAATGCGTCCATTCGACCGCCTCGGCGTGCGGTTCGTCATCGCGGTGCTCGCGGTGCTCGGGTTGGCGTTGGTGATGATCGCGATCGCCGCCCAATCGATGTTCATCAACGAGCAGGACCAGCGATTGCTGATGTGGGTGCTCGTCCCGGTGGTGCTCGGCTCGGCGCTGGTGGCGATGCTGATGGCCCGCCCGGTTGCCCGCGACGCGTCGCGGATCTGCGACGCCGCGATGCGAGTCGCTGATGGCGACCTCAGCGCCCGTTCTGGCGTCGTGCGCTCGGACGAACTGGGCGAGGCCGCGGCCATGTTCGATCTCATGGTCGAGCGCCTGGCCGCCGTCGAGCGCGAGCGGGCCGTGATGTTGTCGTCGATCTCGCACGACCTGCGCACGCCGCTCGCGGCGTTGCGGGCGTCGGTCGAAGCGATCCGCGACGGTGTGGCGCCCGACCCGGACGCCTACCTGTCGGGAATGGAGCGCCAGATCCAGGCGCTCGCGGCGCTCGTCGACGATCTCCAGCTGCACAGTCGGATCGTGAGCGGCACGATCACCGTCGCGCGGAGCCGGATCGATCTCACCGAACTTGCCGACGAGGCCATGGAGACCCTGCGTCCCCTTGCCGAGACCCGTCGCATCGCGCTGCTCCTCGAGGCGGATCGACGCGTCACCGTCGACGGTGACGGCCCGCAGCTCGCCCGCGTGATTCGCAACTTGCTCGAGAATGCGATCCGCCATGCCCCTGACGGTTCTGTCGTCCTGGTCCAGATCGCTGAGCATCAGAGGAGCGCCACCTTGCGGGTGGTCGACCAGGGCGATGGCTTCCCACCCGACTTCCGCGACCGCGCCTTCGAGCCGTTCACCCGGGCCGACCCGGCGCGTGATCTCCGAACGGGCACAGCCGGGCTCGGGCTGTCGATCGCTCGCGGCATCGTGTCGGCACACGGCGGAACGATCGGCGTTGCCGACGGCCCGGGCGGCATCGTCGAGGTCGCGCTACCGGTCTGAGGCAGGTACGGACGCGGCGATCGCCGGCGACTCCCACGACGTCGCTGCGTCGGCCAAACCATCGATCAGTGCTTCGGTGTGCGGCGTGAGGCCCGGTCCCTCCCAGTCCCACCACAGCGGGCTGGAACCACGAACGCGAGGTGGGAGTTCGACTTGCACGCCGCGATCACGCGGCAGGTTGACGGGGTTGGCCGGGTGCAGTCCCCGAAGCGGCTCGGGGATCGAGTCGATCTCCGTCCGGATGTCGTAGGCGGGAAGTGTGCGCCGCAACGAGTCACCGACGTGCTCGGCGAACGTACGATTACCGCCGCCCAGCAGCAGCGACCCGAACAGCCCCCGGCGGCCGTAGCCGTGCACCGTGATCACGATGTCCACGTGTTCGACGAACGCGGCGAGGGCCGGTGACTCGCCGGGCTTGACCTCGATCGACGGGAGATGGTCGCGCATGCCGGGTGGCTGGATCACGCTGTAGCACGAGGCGCCGGCGCGAGCCGCGGCACGGCGGGCGATCACGTCGGTCATCGCTTCCAAGGCGCCGCCGTGGTACGCCATGAACCCGACACGGCCGCGCAGCTCGCTCACCTCTTCGACGCCGGGCTGCGCGAGAAGTCGGGCGAAGGCAGTCATCGCCCCATGTTCGCAGCATCTCGCCCCTACAGTGATGTTGATGCTGGTGTGGATGGACCTGGAGATGACCGGACTCGATCACACGTCCGACGTGATCGTCGAGATCGCCACGATCATCACCGACGACGATCTGACGATCATCGCTGAAGGCCCCGATCTCGTCGTGCATCAACCGGACGACGTCCTGGCGACGATGGATCCGTTCGTCGTCGACATGCACACGAAGTCGGGGCTGCTCGACCAGATCAAATCCTCGGACGTGAGCCTCGAGGATGCCGGGGCCGCAACCCTCGAATTCATCAAGCACCATGTCCCCGAGCCGGCAAGCGTGCCGTTGTGCGGCAACTCGATCGGGACGGATCGCAGGTTCCTTGCGGCGTATCTGCCCGAAATCGAGAACCACTTGCACTATCGCTCCATCGATGTGTCGAGCGTCAAGGAGCTCGTCAAGCGGTGGTATCCCGATGTCGACGCCGCTCGCCCACGTGGGCACGGCTCGCACCGGGCGCTCGACGACATCCGTGAGTCGATCCGCGAGATGGTGTACTACCGCGAGCACGTGTTCGTGCACGGCCCGGCGCCGGTCGTCTCGCCGGACGTCGAGCGGCACGATTAGGGCACAAGGACCCCTGCGCCAAGATACCCACAGGGGTACTATCGAGGTGACGGATCGAGGACGGGTCCTCCAATCCCCGAGCCTCGCCGCCATCTGCCGGAGCCGCTAGGTTCCGGCAGATGCGCGCAGTGGTACTTCGTTCCTATGGTGGTCCAGACGCCTTGACGATCGAAGAGGTGGACGACCCGGTGCCGGGACGAGACGAGATCCTCGTCGACGTTGCGCACACGGCGATCAACCGAGCCGACATCCTCCAACGGATGGGTCTGTACCCCGATCCGCGCCGGCGGGCCATCGAGATCCCCGGCCTCGAGTACGCCGGCGTCGTCTCGGCGGTCGGCGCCGATGTCGTCGGCTGGGCGGTCGGGGATTCGGCGATGGGTATCGAGGCGGGGGGCTGTTACGCCGAGAAGGTGGTCACTCACGCTCGTCAAGCGCTTCCGGTCCCGACGTCGGTGGCTTCGATCGACGCGGCGGCCGTCCCCGAGGTCTTCCTCACGGCGTGGGACGCACTCGTCGTGCAGGGCGGGCTCACCAGCGGACGTTGGGCGCTCGTCCACGCCGGTGCGTCTGGTGTCGGCACGGCAGGCATCCAGATCGCGAAGGCGATCGGAGCTCGGGTCGCGGTGACGTGCTCGGCCGGCAAGGTCGATGCCTGTCGCGAACTCGGCGCCGATGTCGCGCTCGAACGGAGCCCAGCAGATTGGCTCGGGTCGCTGTCCGAGCAGGTGCCGGGCGGCGTCGATGTCGTGCTCGACGTGATCGGTGGCGACGAGACCGATCGCAACCTGAAGGCGGTTCGGATGGACGGAACGATCGTGCAGGTCGGCCTGATGGGCGGCGCCAGCGCGTCGGTGAATGTCGGGCTCATCCTGTCGAAGCGGATCACGTGGATCGGAACCACGCTGCGGGCGCGGCCCATCGAGCGCAAGCTCGCACTCAGCCAACGCTTCATCGACGAGGTGCTCCCGCTGTTCGACACCGGCGCGCTGCGTCCGGTCGTCGATTCTCGCTACGCCTTCGATGACATCGCCGATGCACACCGCCACATGGAGGCCAACGCCAACGTCGGCAAGATCCTGATCGATCTCTGAGCATCGTCGACGTGGCAGGCACGTCGTCGAGGTCAGTCGGAGCGGGAGGGGACCGATCGCTGTTTCCAGGTCACGTCTCGCCGGAGCGCCACGGCGAGCACGCTGCGTACGAAGATCACGACGAACACGACGACCGCGACCGGATACAGCAACGCGGTCACCGGGTGCATCGATCCCGCCCGTCGTCCGAGTACCCAGAACTGGACTGCGCTGAGTGGGTACACGAACGGCTCGGCGAGCCAGCCGCCGGCGAGCGACCACACCCACGCGACGACCGCGATCGACAGCCACCACGGCGTGAAGCGGGCGCCGGTCGCGATGCTCCGCGTCCACCCCTGGACGAGCTGACGAAGCCCCTCCGGATACATGCGAAACGACGTGTCGGGCCGTCCGGTGCACAGCGTCGATCGCCCGACTGCGCGTGCCAGTCCGATGTCCTCGGTGTGCATCGTGCGTACCGCCGCGTGGCCGCCGACGCGCTCGTACGTCGACCTCCCGACTGCGAGCACCGGCCCGAACGCCACGGTCGCGGCCGTGCGCGAGCCCGCGATGGTGAACCCGCCCGACCCCATGAGCGCAGTCACGTTGGCGAGCAGGCTTGCCTGTTCGGTCCACGAACCCGTTCGATGCCACGGTTGCATCGAGACGACGGCGTCGCGATCGTGTGACCACTCCAGCGCGATGCGATCGAGCAGGTCCGGTGCAGGCTGGACGTCGGCGTCGACGAACAGCAGCAGCGGTGCCGTCGTCGCCGCGGCG
>JBGSII010000326.1:0-8465 GCA_041742555.1 Ilumatobacteraceae bacterium | reverse complement strand
CAGCGCGCCCGAGACCACCGCGGCGCCGACCACTGCACCGCCGACCACGGAGCCCGAGACCACGGTGCCCGAAACGACGGAGTCGAGCACGACCGTTCCGGACACCACCGACTCGGTGCCCGTCGAGCTTCCCGACCGGAGCGAGCTGAGCGTGGCAGCCGCGAACGGCGCCAACATCGCCGGCGCTGCGTTCAGGATGACGGTGCGGCTCGAGGCGATCGGCTACGTCGACGTCGCCTCACTCAACGGCACCGACATCGTCGAGCTCACCACGGTGTACTACGCAGCCGGATTCGAGGAGGCCGCCCTTCGGCTCGCCGCCGACCTCGACCTGCTGGATGAGTTCGTGGCTCCGATCGAGAATGCTCCCGAGGTCGACGCCCTCCCCGCCGACACGGAGCTGCTCGTGTACATCGGCGTCGACCGTGCGTGACCTGGTTTCGCTGAGAGCTGCTTCAGGAGTCGTCATGGCGTGCCGAAAGACCGAGGTGCACAATCGATATGCCGGCGACGTCGGCGACTTCCTCACGCTGGGTCTCCTGCGTTGGCTGACGGAGCCATCGCCGTTCGCTCGGTCCGTCCGCCTCGGCCTGATCTCGTCTCGCGGATCCTCCCAGAGCGCTGCCGACGGCGCTGACGTCGAGTACCTCGACCGATCGAGCGCCGCGGGCGAGGAACTCCGCCCGCTCGACCCCCACCTGTACGACCGTCTGGGTCGCCTGGTCGCCGCCGGCGACAGGTCGATCCGAGCGCTGGTGGCAACCGGTGTCCTCCCCGCCGACACCGTCACCTACGACCAGGAACTCACCGTCGACGACCTGGCGACCCGCGATCACGCCGCCCGCGCGGTGCGCCGCGAACGCTGGTTCCACTCCGCGATGGTCGCGGTCGATCAGTGCTCGCTGGTGTTCGTCGACCTCGCCGATGCAGAGGAGCAGGCCTCGCTGCCCGAACTCCGGCAGTTGCTCGACCGCGGGCAGAGCGTGGTGTCGACCTACCGCGCCCAGCCCTCCGAGTCGGCGCCAGTGCAGGCGACGGAGCGCATGAACGAACTGCACGCCGGGCTGGGTGTCGAGCCGCTGGCGGTGCTGCGATCGGCACGCGCCGCGACGCTGGCGTTCACCGTGGTCCCCACCGCCGAGCACCGCTCGGACCTCGAAGCGAGCCTCGGCGCACTCCAGCTGTCGAGTTGGGGCGACGAGCTCCGGCTGTACCGCTGGACCAGGGCCGCGCTCACCGTCTGACAACTCTGGGGCACCCCTGCTTCATGATGGTCGGCGTATGAAGTCCGCCACCACCGTCGAGTTCGCCGAAGCCGCCCGCACCATCACACGAGAGGCGCGTCGACGTGGGCTGGTCGGTCCGAGCTTCCGGTGTCCACCTCGGCTCGTCGGCGTCGACCGCTCGATCCGGCGGCGACCCGATGGTGCGGTCGTCTCGGTCCGGCTGCACGGCCGACCCGGCAGCGCGGTGGTGGCCGACATGATCGAAGGTGTCGTCGTCGCGAACGGTCTCCACCCGCCTCAGGCCGATCGACTGCGGAGCGATCTGTGGGCCGCGATCGAGTCGTCGGCCGTGCTCCGGCGGGCCGCGTGAACGCGAGTGGCCGCTCGTCGAGCGCCGACCGGCCGGGCCGCAGGTGGCCGGCGATTGAACTCCGGATTGAGGTTCGGTGAACGTTCGATCCGAAGTCGACACCGGGAACATCGTCTGGGATGATGAGCCCCGGCGTCCGCTACCGCCCCTGCGCCGGGGGCGAACGAACCAGGGAGAACCACCGATGGTCGGATCCATGCGTCGGGGAGCAGTCACGATCGTTGCTGCAGGATTGACGGCGGGGGTGTTGGTCGCGGCAGGGCCCGCCCGTGCCGACGATCCGGTGTTCCGGCTCCAGTTGTTGCACGCCTCCGATCTCGAAGGCGGCGTCGCTGCCATCGGTCGAGCACCGAACTTCGCAGCTCTCATCGACGTGCTCGAGGATGCCCCGGGCATGGACGCCTCGCTCACGGTGTCCGCCGGCGACAACGTCATCCCCGGCCCCTTCTTCGCGGCTGCCAGCGACGCCTCGATTCAGCCGACGCTCAACGCGGTCTTCAACAGCTTCTACGGCACCAACGCCTACAACGACCTCCGCGCCGCTGGCGGCCGCATCGACTACTCGGTGATGAACGTGGTCGACTTCGACGCGTCGGCGCTCGGCAACCACGAGTTCGACCTCGGCAGCGAGGTGCTCGGCGGGAACATCAAGCCCGACCTGCGCGGCGCTGCAGGGCCGGCGGGTGACCGCTGGATGGGGGTGCAGTTCCCGTATCTCAGCGCGAACCTGGACTTCGCCGCCGACTTCAACCTGTCGTCGACGTTCTCGGACATGTTGCGGTCGACCGACAGCTACAAGGACGCCCCGAACGGCCCGGCGGGCACGAAGATCGCGCCGTTCGCGTTCGCCGAGCAGGGTGGAGAGAAGATCGGCATCGTCGGTGCGACCACGCCGATCCTGCAGACGATCTCCTCGCCGACCGGCACCGTGGTCGTCGGCCCGACGTCGAACGACATGCCGGCACTCGCCGAGGTCCTCCAGCCCGCGATCGACACCGTGATCGCCAGCGGCGTCGACAAGGTGGTGCTCCTGAGCCACCTCCAGCAGATCGACCTCGAGACCGAACTCGCCGGCCTGGTGAGCGGCGTCGACATCATCGTGGCCGGCGGATCCGACACGATCCTGGCCAATCCCGACGACCCACTCCAGCCCGGCGCCGTGCCGGCCGACTCGTACCCGCGACTCGTGACCAGTGACGCCGGCGAGCCCGTGGCGATCGTGTCGACCGATGGCGAATACACCTACGTCGGAAGGTTGGTCGTCGACTTCGACGCCGACGGCATCCTGGTTGCGCCCGACGGCACCCCGCTCGACAGCATCGACGATCTCGACCTCGACCTGAACGGCCCGATCCCGACCACGGCCGACGCGGTGACCGCCGAATGGGGCGCAGAGGATCCGTTCGCCGATGGAACCAAGGGCGACCTGGTCGAGGCACTCGTCCAGAGTGTGACCGGCGTCGTGTCCGCCAAGGACGGCAACGTCTTCGGCGAGACCAGTGTGTTCATCGACGGGCGCCGCAGCGAGGTCCGCACGCAGGAGACGACCGCCGGCAACCTGTCCGCCGACGCCAACCTGTTCGTCGCCCAGCAGGTCGATCCCAGCGTGCAGGTGTCGATCAAGAACGGTGGCGGCATCCGCGCCGAGATCGGCGAGGTCGTCAACAACGGCGACGTCACCGAATTCCTCCCGCCCCAGGCCAACGCCTTGTCAGGCAAGCTCGAGGGGCAGATCTCCCAGCTCGACATCGAGAACTCGCTGCGCTTCAACAACGACCTGACCCTGCTCACCACCACGGCGGCCGGTCTCAAGGAGCTCCTCGAGCACGGTGTCGCCGCCACGATGCCGGGCGCGACGCCCGGACAGTTCCCGCAGATCGGGGGGATGGCATTCTCGTTCGATCCGACGCGGCCCGCCCGCACGTCGACGACCGCTGGTGAGCGGATCCGCTCGCTCGTGGTCGGTGAGGGCGCCGACACCGACGTCGTCGTCGTCGACGGTCAGGTCGTCGGCAACCCGAATCGGCCGATCAGGGTCGTGACCCTCGGGTTCCTCGCCAACGGCGGTGACTCCTATCCGTTCGCGACGGTGACGGTGCCCGACTCGCGGATCGAGCTGAAAGCGCTGGGCGTTCGCAACGGGGCAGCGACCTTCGCCGACGACGGCACCGAGCAGGATGCTTTCGCCGAGTACCTCGTCGCCCTCCACGGCATCGGGGAAGGGACGCCGTACTCCACGGCCGACACCGCCCCGGCCGACGACACGAGGATGCAGAACCTGTCGGCACGAGCCGACAGCCTCGTGAGGACAGGGACGAGCCGCTCCGAGTCGCTGTTCGGGACCAACGGTGACGACATCATCGCCGGGCTCTCCGGCAATGACCGGATCACGGGTCGAAACGGCAACGACATCCTCCTCGGTGGCAACGGCAACGACAACCTCAACGGTGGTGGGGGAGACGACGTCCTCATCGGTGGCGCTCACAACGACACCTACGTCGGCGGCGCCGGGAGCGACCGGTTCGTCGTCGGGGAAGGCCTCGACGTGATCAACGCCTTCAACCGCAGCCAGGACGTCATCGACTTCGACGGCGCCTTCGCCACCGCCGAGGAATTCAGCGCCGCCACGAGGCGAGTGTCGGGCGCCACGGTCGTGAACGTTCCCGGCGGCGGCATCGTGCGCATCCCGGGCGCCAACCCCGCCAACCTCGTCCCCGGGGTCAACGTCAGTCTCTGAGCCGCAATGGCGGCTCGGCGGTCACCCCGCCGAGCCGCCGTCCAACCGGTGGACGTCTCGGACGCGTGCGTCCCAGTAGCGCTGGCTCGATTCCTACCCGAGGTTCGTCGGGCGTTCCGTCGAGGGACAGTGGCGAGCGCAAGGAAATCAAGCACTGTACGGACCGTCCGTCCAGTGGTCCCGTGCACGACACCGTGCCGACTGTGACGCTTCGATCGAGAACGATGGGACCAAGCCTTCGAAGCAACCTCGGAGACACCGTCGCTCGTCACGACCGGTGACACCGCCGAATCATGCGAGTTCCTTTCTGGGTGTTCTGTGTGCGCTCGGACACGCGGTGGGTGTCGGGTCTGCAACGGAGTTCAGCAGCGATCGCCTTGATGATGGTTCCAATGACAGCGAGCCGGACATCGGCCCCGTACCTAGGAGGAATCATGAGCATCGGAGAGAACATCCAGCATCAGAACGATGGCGACGTGAAGGCGGAGGGGTTCAGCGCCGCCGGGCGCGAGGGCTCAGCAGGCCCGTTGGGTCGCTGGTCGCGCCGCGGCGTCGGCCCCTCGCTCCTGAGACGGGGCGTGGTGGCGGGAGCGCTGACGCTGGGAGCGATGGGTGGGGCGGTCGTGTTCGTCGCACCCTCGGCGGACGCAGTTGCCGTCGGGACTGTCGCCTGTGAGAGTCAGTCGCAACGAAGCTACACGTACAACTTCCTGGGTCAGATCGTCCACGGAGTCACCAACTCGGTGAAGGTCTGCGCCAAGCTCTACCCGAATGGCTGGCGCTTCTTGACCCCGACCACGAATGCGTCGCACCAGGAGCAGTACCTGTGGAACTGGGTGGGTTGGAACGGCAACTACAAGTCGGGAGGAGCAGGAAGCACCTCGTTCACGTATTACATCAAGGGGACGTTCAAGCAATGCACCAGCGTCTGCTGGCTGACCGAGTCGAACTGGGTCAAGCAGACCGCCACGATCAAGAATCCGAGGAACGTCAACATCGGCGGCACGTACGGAATGGACATCGTGTGGGGGGTCACGGGCGGCCGCAGTGTTGATTCGGAGGTGAAGAATCAGGCTCCGGTGGCGCAGGCGAATTCGATGGGGTTCACGTTCCGGCCTGCTGATCCGATCGGCACGCAGAAGTGCAATTCGATCAATGTGCTCACCAACGATGCTGATCCTGATGGTGATGCGTTGACGGCTGCTGCCACGGGGGCGAACTTCACCAACAACGCACCGGCCGGCACCTACTTCACCCTGCAGCCCAACGGCACCTTCAGCATCTGTGTGACCCGGGGCGCGGCGAACAGTTTCAGCCCGGCGAATCCGTTGGCGGTCAGCTATGTCGCCACCGACAGCAAAGGCGCCCAGAGCCAGCCGGTGAACGTCGTGATCGCCCCATCGCTCGTGAACTCCGCCCCGACAGCCGGGTCGAACTCGATGGGGTTCACGTTCCGGGCCGCTGATCCGGTCGGCACGCAGAAGTGCAATGCGATCGACGTGCTCACCAACGATGGCGATGCTGACGGTGATCCGTTGGCGGCGGTGGCGACGGGGGCGAACTTCAACAACAACGCCCCCAACGGCACCTACTTCACGATGCAGCCCAACGGGACCTTCAGCATCTGTGTCACCCGGGGCGCGGCGAACAGCTTCAGCCCGGCGAACCCGTTGCTGGTCACCTATGTCGCGGTCGACAACCAAGGTGCGCAGAGCCAGCCGGTGAACATCTTCATCACACCATCGCTCGTGTGACGAGCACCCCCGTCACCACAAAGTGACGGGCACGAAACGAATTCACGTCGTGGGGGCGGCAAAATCGCCCCGCCACCTCCTCGCGTGCGCGACATCAGCCACCCGGTCGAGCAGCGCGTGCGGTCTTGGCCGATCAGGAGCGCGCGATTGCTCCGGAGAGATCGGGGCAGGCCGATGCCATTCGATGCCCGTCTTGATCCTCGCCGAACGACGGGGCAGATATTCGAAGACGAACGTTGAGTCGAGGTGAACTCCAGCAGAAGCCGGCTGGTCCTACCGCGCCCGCCGCTCGAGGCCGGGGAGATCGAGGACGTCGGTTCTGCCCCTGGCCAGCGTGAGCAGGCCATCGGCCTGGAGTGACATGAGGACCCTGTTCGCCGTCGGTCGGGTCGTGCCGGCCATCGACGCGATGTCCTCCTGGCGCACCGGCACCGAGATCACGGAGTCTCCGGCGTCGTAGAGCGCTGCGAGCTGCGCCATCCGCCGGATCACCCGCTTGTCGGCCGGCACGTACAGTGCATCGAGGACCTGCCCCGACAGTCGCTGGACCTGCGCGGCGAGCGCCTCGACGAGGAGACGCTCGACGGCTGGATGCTTGCGACGCAACTCGTCGAAGTCACGACGGTGCAGTGCCTTGGTCTCTACCGGTTCGAGCGCGATGACGCTGGCCGTGCGCAGCGAGTCGCCGCCCAACAGCGCGAGCTCGCCGAACGACTCACCGGGGCCAAGCACTGTCAGGGTCGCAACATCGCCGAACGGCGTCGACACCTTGACCGCGACGTGGCCCTTCTGCAGGACGTGCAGTGAGTCGCCCGGGTCGCCTTCGAAGTAGAGCGTGTCGCCCTTGCGGTACGACCGGCGAGTCATCGTCGCCAACACCGATCGCCGATCGACGTCGTTCAGTACCTCGAGCAGCCCCATCACCACCGTCGCACTGTAGGCGGCGACCGAGGTGGTGCCGCAGCTCGACTCGTCGAGCGAACAATGGGCGGAGTGGTCAGCTCCCGGTCGGGGACTGGTTCGCGGCGAGTTCGGCCAGCACGGTCCGCGCCTGCCAGGGGGTGATGCCTGGGTGCGCGCCGCGCAGGCGCGCCAGATGCCCGGCGATCACCGGGGCGGCGAAGCTGTTGCCGGTTGCGGTCATCGTGCCTCCACCGCTCCAGGCGATCTCGACGTCGATGCCAGCAGCGCCCCACTCGGCGGGGGCGGCCGGGTTGTGCAGGATGCGTTCACGGTCGGTGTCGGGTGCGCAGGCCACGGAGAACACGCCGGCGAACTCGCTCGGGATGGTGGTCTTGGGTTCGTTGTTCATCGCCGACACCAGCAGCACACCAGCGAACGCTGCCCGGTCGACGAGGTCGTGGAACGTGTCGAAGTAGTTCTGGTTCGACGTCGACAGGCTCAGGTTGACGACGTCGACACCGCTGTCGATGCACCACTCCAGTCCCCGCGCGAATGTGCGGGCGTTGCCCTTGAGGTTCGCGCCGAGCACCTGCACGCTGATGAGTTCGACCTCGGGCGCCAGCGACCGGATGATGCCCGCACACGCCGTGCCGTGCCCGTACAGGTCACCGTGGGGGCCCTCGACCACCAGCACCCCGTCCTCTGCCGAGGTGTCGAGGGTGAGGACGGCCCCGGCCGCCACATCGCCCACTAACGGATGTCCCGCCTCGATCCCGGAGTCGACGACGGCGACGCGTACGCCGCGGCCCGACCCGTCGCCGTAGGCCCACGCTCGGGTGATCGGACGCTCCAGCCCGAGACCGGTCGCTCTGACGTTGTCGTGAAACGGCTCCGACCACGCCGGGAGCAGGTCGTTCACCGGCGACGCCTTGGCTCGGTCAGCACGAGGAGCTCGTCGAGCACCCGCTCGACAGCGGCCCGCGTCTCCGGTGATCGTGATCGCAGCTCGGTCAGGCGGGCGGCGATGCGAGCCAGGTCGGCGTCGGGGCCAGGATCGGACGCTGCGGCATGGCGCAACGACGCGGCGAGCCGGTCCGACGCCTCCGACGTCGCAGCATCGTCGGTGCCGAGCACGTCGGCGAGCGCACGCAGCACCATCGGGCCGAGCCGGGCGATCAGATCGACCGAGGGCAGCAGCAGGCTTGCCTGCCGGGCGAACGACGACGCCAACGCCAGGGCTTCCATACCGTCACGGTGGGTCCGGTCGAGGACCGACAGAACGCCCACCAGCTCGTCGGCGTCGTCGGTGATCGGCACGACGAGCAGCGACGTCGGCACGAACCCGGTCGACTCGGCGACGTCTTGCGCCCAGCGGGGATCGTCCTGCACCCGGTCGAGAGCCAGCGACTGTCCGGTCGCCGCCACGAACCCGGCGATGCCGACACCCGACGCCAGGCGTACCCCGACGATCGCGT
>JBGSII010000325.1:0-8759 GCA_041742555.1 Ilumatobacteraceae bacterium | reverse complement strand
GCGACGTCGTTCGTGCGGCGCCTCGAGCGCTACGACGTCGACGTCGAGGCGGTGGATGCCGGCGTGGCGGGAGCGGCGGTGCGCCGTGCCGATGTCGTGTTGGTCGAGGCCCTCGCGATCGATTCCGCACGTGCAATCGTCCCGGCCGGATCCTCGACGATCGCTGCTGCGGCGTCGGCGTTCGGGACCGAGCTGTGGGTCGTCGCGGGCGTCGGTCGGCGTTTGCCCGCCGGATTCGTCGATGCGATGGTCGACAAGCTCGACGCTCTCGCCGCCGAACACGATCCGTGGGACCTCGACGTCGAAGTGGTCCCCACGTCGATGTTCACCCATGTCGTCGGTCCGCACGGCAAGGTGCCGATGGGCCCACCCGCCATCGTGGCCGAGTGCCCCATGGCTCACGAGCTCCTCCGCCCCAGCCACATCTGACTCCGCCCGCCCACCCTGACGTTTGTGTTGCGTTCCGGATGGTCCGGTTCAGCAGGAACTGCGCACAAACGTGGGCGCAAGGGGGTGAGCCGGCGCACATCACGCGGCAGTGAGCGGGCCGGACGAGGACAGCCTGGCGATCAGCGTTCGGCGCACCCATTCGGGCCGCTTGGTCACGTCGTCGTACGTGTACTCGTAGACCCGTAGCCCGAGGTCCTGGAGCTCGTTTCGCCGCTGCGCATCGCGAGTCCGTTCGCTCGGGCTGGCGTGCCCCTTCTGCCCCGAGACCTCGATCACCACGCCAGAATCGTCGAAGAGGAAGTCGACTCGCGCGACGTGACGGTTTCCGGCTCTGAACACGACCTGTGTGCGGGGTCTCGGCAGCATCGCCTCTCGCACCAGCTCGAGAAATCGCCGCTCGAGATGGGTGTGGCCGCCCGAGTCGACGATCATCTCTTCGACCCGACGACACCCCCAGCGTCCCGAACCTCGCAGCGTGGCCAGGCGTCGTTCCAGTACCTCGGGCGACGACAGCTGGAGTCGCACGGCGCTGTCGATGGCAGCTTCGACACGCTGGGGGTGGGCTCGTGCGAGTGCCAGGTCGAAAACGGTCCGGGTTGCCGACATGACGCGGAATCCATCGACGCTCACGTGGTCGATCGGGTCGAGTCGGGTGGTGGTGTGGACCGCGAACGGCAGCACCGCTGGGCGTTGGCGCCGGTCGATCGTGAATTCGACGGCGTGCGGGCGGGATCGATCGAGGCCGTGGAGCGCTGCTGCGGCTTCGAAGCTGACCCAGCTGCGCTCGCCGAGGCACAGCAGGCCACAACGCAGGCGGCGACGATGAGTGTCGGGCGAGCCACGCAGCGCATAGACGCGCGGCGCGAGCCGGAACATCCAGCCGTCGGCAACGAGGCGCTGCTGCGTCCATCGCGTCACTCCGTGCGATCGGAGTTGCTCGACGGTGAGGAGGCCTTCCTGGTCGGCGGCGAGGTCGTTGAGTGCGATGTCGAGCTTCACGCAACGCCAGTGGGTGCGCCCCGACTCGTCACGGAACCGCCCGTTTGCGCGCATTTCCGGATGACCCGTCCCATCCGGAACGCAACGCAAACGGGAGGGCGCGTTCGGGTCAGATGCGGCGCTGGGCGGGGGGATGGCCGAGGATGTCGGCCATCACCTCGCGGGCTTCGGCCTTGCGGTCCTCGGTGACGAAGACCCTCGCCATCGGTTCGCGGCTGTTCATGTAGGGATTCAAGTTGAAGTCGTCGGTGGTCACCGCTGGGATGCCCTGCGCGCGCAACTCCTCGACGATCATGGGCGCCATCCACTGCGGCACCCAGCCCGCTTCCACGGTGCGATCCGGGTTCGGGGGCTTCGGTGGGTGTTTGCCGAACACCCAGTGCCAGGCCGAGCGGAACGTCGGCACCTATTGTCCGCCCGTCAGGGCCTCGGTAGTGTCGGAGGTTCCTCCCATGCGCTCAACCTAGGCGCCCGACCGACGTACCCGACGTATGAGGTGTCATGGCAAACATCATCACCGCAGCGCTCCTGCAGACCGACTGGACCGGCGACAAGGAGTCGATGATCGTCAAGCACGAGGAGGCTGCTCGCGAGGCCGCCGCCCGAGGCGCCCAGATCATGTGCTTCCAGGAACTGTTCTACGGGCCGTACTTCTGTCAGGTACAAGAGGCCGAGTACTACGACTACACCGAGTACATCCCCGACGGCCCGACCACGCAACGGTTTCAGGCGTTGGCGAAGGAACTGAACATGGTCCTGGTGCTGCCGATGTACGAGATCGAGCAACCTGGCGTCTATTACAACACCGCCGCGGTGATTGACGCCGACGGGACCTATCTCGGCAAGTATCGAAAGCAGCACATCCCGCAGGTGAAGGGATTCTGGGAGAAGTTCTACTTCCGGCCCGGAAACGGCGGTTACCCGATCTTCGAGACCGCGGTCGGCAGGGTCGGTGTGTACATCTGCTATGACCGGCACTTCCCCGAAGGGTGGCGGGCGCTCGGCCTGAACGGCGCCGAGATCGTGTTCAATCCGTCGGCGACCCACCGCGGCCTCAGCGAGTACCTCTGGTCGATCGAACAACCGGCGGCGGCGGTGGCGAACATGTACTACGTCGGCGCGATCAACCGTGTCGGCATCGAGCCGCTCGGCGACAACGACTTCTACGGCCAGAGCTATTTCGTCGATCCCCGCGGCCAGTACGTCGGTGACAAGGGTGACCCGTACAAGCCCGAGTTGATCGTTCGCGAACTCGACATGGACCGCATCAAGGAGGTCCGCGACGGCTGGGCGTTCTACCGCGACCGCCGCCCCGACGCCTACGGCGAACTGGTGGAGGGCTGAGATGGCAACGACGCTGGTTTCCGGAGGCACCGTCGTCTCGGCGGTCGGACGGCGTGAGGCAGATGTCCTCATCGATGGTGAATCGATCGTTGCGATTCTGGCGCCCGGCCAGACCGCCGCGATGGGGGTGAACGCTGACCGCACGATCGATGCCACGAACAAGTACGTCGTGCCGGGCGGAGTCGACGTGCACACCCACATGGAGCTGCCGTTCGGCGGCACCGAGGCCTCTGACACCTTCGAGACCGGCACCGTGGCGGCTGCGTGGGGTGGCGTCACCACGATCGTCGACTTCGCGGTCCAGAACACCGGCCAGAGCGTGCACGACAAGCTCGCCGTGTGGCACGAGAAGGCGGCCGGGAACTGCGCCATCGACTACGGCTTCCACCAGATCATCGGCGGCGTCGACGAGGAGTCGCTGAAGGCGATGACGTACCTCGTCGACAACGAGGGCATCACCAGTTTCAAGCTGTTCATGGCCTACCCCGGAGTCCTGTACTCCGACGACGGCCAGATCCTGCGGGCGATGCAGAACGCATCGGAGTCCGGAGCGACGATCATGATGCACGCCGAGAACGGCATCGCCATCGACGTGCTCGTCGCTCAGTCGGTCGCGCGCGGTGACACCGACCCGAAGTTCCACTCGCTCACCCGACCCGCCGAGCTCGAGTCGGAGGCCACGCACCGAGCGATCCAGCTCGCCAAAGTCGCCGGGAACGTGCCGCTGTACATCGTTCACATGTCCGCGTCGGGCGCGCTCGAGGAGGTCGCAGCGGCACAGCACGCCGGTCTCAACGTGTTCGCCGAGACCTGTCCGCAGTACCTCTACCTCACGCTCGAGGACCACCTCGCGCAGCCCGGGTTCGAGGGCGCCAAGTGGGTGTGCTCCACCCCGTTGCGCACCAAACACGAGCACCATCAGGCCGACCTCTGGAAGGGCCTGCGGATGAACGAGCTGGCGGTGGTCTCGACCGACCACTGCCCGTTCTGCTTCAAGGACCAGAAGGAGCTCGGGCTGGGCGACTTCTCCAAGATCCCCAACGGCATCGGCGGAGTCGAACACCGCATGGAGCTGATCTACCAGGGCGTCGTGCTCGGCGAGATCAGCCTCGAACGGTGGGTCGAGACCTGCTGTACCACGCCGGCGCGGATGTTCGGCCTCGACCGCAAGGGTGTGATCGAGCCGGGCGCCGACGCCGACATTCTCGTGTGGGACCCGAACAAGAAGACGAAGATCGGCATCAACGACAAGCACCACATGAACATGGACCACTCCGCTTACGAGGGCTTCGAGATCGATGGCAAGGTCGATACCGTGATCAGCCGCGGCAGCGTCGTGATCGAGAACGACACCTACGTCGGCACCAAGGGCCACGGCAAGTACGTCAAGCGCAGCCTCAGCCGGTACCTCCACTGACCGTTACATCTGGGGTCTGACCCCAGATGTAACACTTCGACGAATCGAGCAGACATGAAGACCATTTCGCACTGGATCGACGGGCGTGTCGTCGGATCGACGTCGGGCCGTTCGGCTCCGGTGTTCAACCCGGCGACCGGCGAGCAGAGCGCGGCGGTCGACCTCGCGAGCGTCGACGAGGTCGATGCTGCCGTCGCAGCGGCGAAGGCGGCGTTCCCGGGATGGCGGAGCACCTCGTTGTCGAAGCGCGCCGAGATCATGTTCCGTCTGCGTGAGCTCGTCGACGCGAATCGCAAGGAGATCGCGACGCTGCTCACGGCCGAGCACGGCAAGGTGCTGACCGACTCGCTCGGTGAGGTCGCCCGAGGCCTGGAGAACATCGAGTTCGCGTGTGGC
The DNA here is from genome assembly GCA_041742555.1 of Ilumatobacteraceae bacterium. Classification (GTDB taxonomy): domain Bacteria; phylum Actinomycetota; class Acidimicrobiia; order Acidimicrobiales; family Ilumatobacteraceae; genus Sva-07. Next base: position 4,153 of record JBGSII010000325.1, on the reverse strand, counting down.
ATCCCGCAGTTGATCAAGGGTGACTACTCGGAGCAGGCGGCGGCTGGCATCGACGTGTACTCGATCCGCCAACCCCTGGGCGTGGTCGCCGGCATCACTCCGTTCAACTTCCCGGCGATGGTTCCGATGTGGATGTTCGCCAATGCGCTGGCGTGTGGGAACACGTTTGTGCTCAAGCCGAGCGAGAAGGACCCGTCGGTGTCGTTGTTGATGGCTGAGTTGCTGGCCCAGGCGGGGCTGCCGGCGGGGTGTTTCAACGTGGTGCAGGGTGACAAGGTGGCCGTCGACCGGTTGTTGGTGCATGACGACATCGCGGCGGTGAGTTTCGTTGGTTCGACGCCGATCGCGAGGTACATCTACGAGACCGGGACGGCGAACGGGAAGCGGGTGCAGGCGCTGGGTGGCGCGAAGAACCACATGTTGGTGCTGGGTGATGCCGATGTCGACATGGCGGCGGACGCGGCGATCGGGGCCGGGTATGGCTCGGCGGGCGAGCGGTGCATGGCGATCAGCGTGGTGCTGGCCTCGGAGTCGATCGCCGACGAGCTTGTCGCCAAGATCGCGGAGCGTATCCCTGGCGTCAAGGTCGGTCCGGGTAACGAGGCGGGCAACGAGATGGGCCCGCTGATCACCGCCGAGCACCGCGACCGTGTGCGCGGCTATGTCAACAACGCGCCCGAAGAGGGTGCGACGCTCGTGGTCGACGGGCGCGCAGGCGTCCCGGCCGAGGGGTTCTTCCTCAACCCGACGTTGCTCGACCACGTCACGACGGAGATGTCGTGTTACCGCGACGAGATCTTCGGTCCGGTGTTGAGCGTGGTCAGGGTGAAGGGTTACCAGGAGGGCATCGACACGATCAACGCCAACCCGTATGCGAACGGCACGGCGATCTTCACCCGCGATGGCGGCGCGGCGCGGCAGTTCCAGTTCGACGTGCAGGTGGGCATGGTCGGCATCAACGTGCCGGTGCCGGTCCCGGTCAGCTACTACAGCTTCGGTGGTTGGAAGGCGAGCCTGTTCGGCGACACCCACATGTACGGCCCCGAGGGCATCAACTTCTACACCCAGGCCAAAGTGGTCACGAGCCGCTGGCCGGATCCGTCGACGAGCACCATCGACCTGGGATTCCCGGAGACGCGTTGATGGACATCGGGGTTGTGCTCCAGACGACCCCGCCGGCGGTCCGGGTGATCGACCTGGCCAAGCGAGCCGAGACCTACGGGTTCAGCCACGTCTGGACGTTCGACTCCCACATCCTGTGGGAGGAGCCGTACGTCATCTACTCCAAGATCCTCGACGAGACCCGCAACGTGATCGTCGGTCCGATGGTGACCAACCCGGCAACGCGCGACTGGACGGTGACCGCGTCGACGTATGCAACGCTCAACGAGATGTACGGGAACCGCACGGTGTGCGGAATCGGCCGCGGTGACTCCGCGGTTCGCGTCACCAATGGCAAGCCGACGACCCTGGCGACCATGGCCGAATCGATCCACGTCATCCGCGAGCTCGCCAACGGTCGCGGTGTCGACTACAAGGGCTCGACGATCACACTCCCTTGGGCTTCGAAGAGCCGTCTGGAGGTGTGGGGAGCCGGCTACGGGCCGAAGGCGCTCCAGCTCATCGGCGAGACCTGCGACGGGTTCATCCTCCAGCTCGCCGACGTGTCGATCGCCGAGTGGACGATCAGCGCTGTTCGGTCCGCCGCCGTCGCCGCCGGCCGCGATCCCGACGAGATCACGATCTGCGTGGCTGCGCCTGCGTACGTCGGTCCGATCGACGACATGGCCTACATGCGTGACCAGTGCCGTTGGTTCGGTGGGATGGTGGGCAACCACGTCGCCGACATCGTCGAGCGGTATGGCGAGTCCTCGTCGATCCCGGCCGCCCTCACCGACTACATCGCAGGCCGAGAGGCCTACGACTACAACCAGCACGGCCAAGCCGGCAACACCCACACCTCGTTCGTGCCCGACGAGATCGTCGACCGGTTCTGCATCCTCGGTCCGGTGGAGGCGCAACTCGAACGGCTGCACGCGCTCGCTGATCTCGGCGTCGACCAGTTCGCGATCTACCTCCAGCACGACGGCAAGGACCGCACACTCCAGCAGTACGGCGAGCACGTCATCCCCGCTCTGCGCGATCACGCGCTCGCCAAGTCCTGATCGTCAGCTGCGGGGCCAGTTGCAGCAGGGGTCAGACCCCTGCTGCAATCGTTCAGCCGCGGGGCCAGAGGCCGTACACCCTCCAACCCCGATCGACGAAACCAACCGCGTCGGCGACGCGTGCGCTCGCATCGTTGTCCTCGGCGTGGAGGTAGGTCGGCACGAAACCCTCGACGAGCACACGCCGTGCAGCGGTGGCCACGAGGCGGCGGGCGAACCCTCGTCCCCGAGCCTGCTCGTCGGTGACGACCGCGAGCTCTTGGCCGTGGGCGTCGTGAATCTTGATCCCGACGCCGGCGATTGCCCGTCCGCGCTCGAACACGACGAGGCGGGGTCCGTTGAACGGCGCGAGCCATTCCGGGAGCTCAGGGATGTGCGTCTCGAACCAGGTCCCGAGTTCGTCGATCTCGGGATCGACGTCACGTGCCGTGCGGAACACCCCGGCACCGAATGCCGCGGGTCCGACGTGAAGGATCTCACCCAACTCGTCGCCCAGGCCGCGGCGGCCGAGGTCCTCGCCGATGGCTTCCGAAACGGCGCTCGCGGCGCCCGGAGGAACACTGATCACCGTGCCGATCCCGTCGCTGACTCCCTGGAGCGGTCGAACCGTCCCGTCCCACGTGGGCTCCAGCCGCGCCGGATCGCCGACGACCGTGACGCCGGCGGCCGGCGGCGGCCATTGGCCAACCCACGAGCGCAAGTGGCGCGTGAGTCGATCGTCGAAGCTCTCCGTCACGAGAACGGTCAGGAGATGGCGGCGTCGGCGATGGCGAGCGCGGCGTCGAGGATGGCCAAGCCGTCGCGAGCGAGCTGGTCGGGTGTGTTGCACGGGGGCACGACGTGGATCCTGTTCGCCGCTGCCAAGGGCCACATGCCGTTGGCCTTGCACTCGGCGACCACGGTGGCAACGGTCGCTGGGGACGCCGGCTCGCGGGTCGCGGCGTCGGCGACGAGTTCGACTGCCCAGAACACGCCGAGGCCGCGCACTTCACCGACGGCTGGGTGACGTTCGACCATGTCGCGCAGCGCCGGTCCGATGACGTCGTCGCCGAGATGCCGGGCGTGGGCGAGCACGCCCTCCTCCTCGAAGATGCCGATGCTCGCCACCGCAGTGGCGCAGGCCAACGGGTGGCCCGAGTACGTGAGCCCGCCGGGGAACATCTTGTCGTCGTATGCGTGAGCGATCGCCGAGGAGATCACGACGCCGCCGAGCGGGATGTAGCCCGAGTTGACTCCCTTCGCGAAGCAGATCAGATCCGGCTGCGCCTCCCAGTTCTGCCAGGCGAACCATTGACCGGTGCGTCCGAATCCCGCCATGACCTCGTCGGCGATCCACACGATGCCGAACTCGTCACAGATCGCCCGCAGGCCCTCGAGGTAGCCGGGCGGAGGTACGAGGATGCCGTTCGTTCCGACCACCGATTCGAGCACGATCGCCGCAACCTTGTCGGCGCCTTCCATCAAGATGGTGTCGCGCAAGTGGGCCAGCGCCCGCTCGGTCTCCTGCTCGGGCGAATCGGAGTGGAACGCCGACCGGTACGGATACGGCCCCCAGAACTTCACCAGCCCCGGCATCGATGGCTCGTTCTCGAGACGACGCGGCTCGCCGGTGAGTCCGACGGTGAGCGCGGTGCCGCCGTGGTAACTGCGGTAGGCCGACAGCACTTTCATTCGTCCCGTGTAGCCCTTCGCCATCCGCACGGCGTTCTCCACGCCCTCGGCGCCGGCGTTGGTGAAGAACACCTTTTCGAAGTGGCCACCGGCTCGGGCGGCTCCGTCGCGACCGAGATTCGCCTTCTCGACGATCAGCCGTGCGGCCTCGCTGCGCTGGTCGTTGGCAAATGGCGGCGCCACCATGCACAGCGTGTCGAGCTGATCCTTGATCGCCTGGATCATCTTCGGGTGCTGGTGCCCCAGGTTCATGTTGACCAGCATCGACGTGAAGTCGATCCACGTCGTTCCCGTGTCGTCCCAGAACTTCGAGCCGA
>JBGSII010000324.1:0-12381 GCA_041742555.1 Ilumatobacteraceae bacterium | reverse complement strand
CGCTCGAGCAGGCCGGCCGCACTGTCGGCGGCATCGGCGGACGCGAGTTCCTCGGGCAGTACCCGGTTGGCGATGACCGCCCCGAGACACATCTGCCGGTCGATCAACGAGCGCGCCAGGAAGCGGGCTTCGTGGCTCGGCGCGGTCTCGAGCGTGGTGACGACGACGAACGCTGTGCGGGGGTCGACGAGCAGCGCCTCGACCTCGCGGGCCCGCCGGACGAACCCGCTCTCCATCGCTTGGAACAACACGAAGAAGTCGGCGATGTCCTGCAGGAAACGCGAGCCCAGCACCCGGTCGGCCACTTGGTAGAACGGCTTGGAGGCCATCGTGAACAACCGCGATCGGTAGGGGACGGTCAGCCAGCGCAGCAGCCGACTCCCGAAGAACTCGATCATCCGGCTCGGCGCGTCGAGGATCGACAACGCGTTGCGCGAGGGCGGTGTGTCCACGATGACCAGGTCGAACTCGCCGCGGGCATGCAGGTCGTGGAGCTGCTCCATCGCGAGGTACTCGTGGCTGTGGACGAACCGGCTGGTGATGTTCTCGTAGAGCGGGTTGGCGAGCACGGCGTCGCGAGTTGCGGGATCGGGTGCGTGCCGTGTGATCAACTCGTCCCATCCGGCCTTGGTGTCGAGCATCGCGACCCACACCTCGCCGCGCACCTTGACCCCTGCCTCGCCGAACGCTGCCGGTTCGATGCGCACCGGTACGTTGCCGAACTCGTCGAGCCCGAGCGCGGTCGCCAGGCGACGGGCCGGATCGACCGTGAGCACGAGTACCCGGCTCTTCTGACGGACTGCAGCAGCGATGCCGAGCGCTGCGGAGATCGTCGTCTTCCCAACGCCGCCGGAGCCGGCCACCAAGATCATCTCGCGACTCGCCAGGAGGTTGTCGAGGTCGCTCATCGTGTCGCGCCTCGCCGGTTCGGGGTCGCCATGTCGGGGTCGAGTTCGTCGGTGAGCGCGTCGGCGACGAGCGACACCACCCGAGGACCCGATGCCCTCGCGAAGAGCTCGGGCACCACGACGATGGGGAGGTCGTCGGCCACGTGATCGCCGGCCTCGATCCACCGGCGCAGCCGGCCGAGATGAGCCGCCCCGGTCGATCGTCTCGACTCGGTCAACCGAGCCGCTTCGACCACCGTGCGAACACCGGGTCCCACCGCGTCGACCAGCAACGCCATCGCATCGTCGAGCCGGTCGACGACGGCCTGCTCACGTCGATTGAACATCGCCGGCAACACCCGGTTCGCGATCACGGCCGAGGCATGCGCCCCGGTGTCGGCGCGCAGTCGGGTCAACAGATCGATCGTCTCGGTGACCGGCATCTCCTCCGGTGTGGTCACCACAGCCACACCGGTACGAGCGGGATCCTCGAGAATGTCGAGCATCCACTGCGTCTGGTCGCGGACCAACCCGACCTGGACGAGGTCGGCGATCACTCGAGGAGCACCGATCTGGCTCACGATGTGACCACTCGCCTCGGCGTCGACGACGATCAGGTCGTAGTTGCGTTCGCGAACCTCCCAACACAACTTGCCGACGCCGAGGATCTCCTTGACGCCTGGGGCTGCGTCGGCGACGAAGTCGAACGTCGACGCCAGCGGTCCGATCCTGCCGAGCAGCGGGATCCGAACGAACAGGCGCAGGTACTCGCGCAGCGAGTCCTCGGTGTTCATCGCCATCGCGTGCAGGTTCGGCGCGACCTCGGTTGGGTCGAAGCCGAGCGCCCCCACATCGAACGCGTTGGCGAGGGCACCCTTGGCGTCCATCTCGCAGACGAGTGTGCGACGACCGTGGCGCGCTGCGACATCGGCGATCGCTGCCGCGACGGTGGTCTTGCCGACGCCGCCCTTGCCGGTGACCCAGAGGAGGTCGAGGTCGAGCAGCCCCGGCCGGCCGACAGGCCCCAGCGTCAGCCTCCGAAACCGATACGTCGATCGCTGTCCGCCGAGCCCAACTCGATGTAGGCGATCTTCGCCGACGGAATCGCGACGTCCTTGCCGCGCTTGTCGGTGATCCACAGGACGTCGGTCGCACCCGCCAATGCTGCTTCGACGCGGGACTTGAGGTCGTCGCGATCTGCGTCTTCGGCCAGCTCGATGTTGAGCTCGCGGGGGGCTTGGGTCACTCCGATGCGTACGTCCACGAAACCACGCTACCCGCCGGTCGACACGCCGCTACGGTGACGGCGTGACCAGCATCGCGATCCCTCTGTTTCCGCACTTCACGGCGCTCGACGGCATCGGGCCGTACGAAGTGCTCCAGCGCGTGCCGCACTTCGACGTGACGTTCATCGGTCACGAGCGCGGCGTCGTGCGTTCCGACAACGGCATGCTCGGAATCGAGATCGACGCGACGTTCGAGGAACTGGCGACGCCGGACATCGTCGTGTTTCCGGGCGGGTTCGGCACCCGGGCCCTGATGACCGACGAGCAGGTGCTCTCCTGGGTCCGCAACGCTCACTCGTCGAGCACGTACACGACGTCGGTGTGCACCGGCTCGCTGGTGCTCGCGGCCGCAGGCCTCCTGCAGGGCCTGACCGCGACGACCCACTGGGGAGCGCTCGACGTGCTCGCCCAGCACGGTGCCGTGCCGACCGGTGAGCGCGTCGTCGAACACCTCGATCGGCGGATCATCACCGCGGCAGGCGTGTCGAGCGGAATCGACATGGCGCTGCGGCTCGTCGAGTTGCTCGTCGACCGGACGGCAGCGGAGGCAACTCAGCTGATGATCGAGTACGACCCGCAGCCACCGTTCGACGCCGGCTCGACGGCCAAGGCCAGCACGGCCGTCGTCGAGCGGGTCGTCGAGTACGCCCAGGCGCGCCACTGAGCGTCTACGGAGCGCTCGACGGTTCCGACGCAAGAGGTGCGAGGGCCGCGGCCAGATCGTCGACCGACCACTTGGCGTGCTGCTCGACGGTCTCGGCCATCTCCCAGGAACGCACGCGCTTGATCACGCCGCCCTGAGCGAAGAAGGTCTCGCCGGTGAAGCCGCACGCTGTGCTGCTGAGATACGCCACGAGCGGGGAGATGTTGGCGGGATCCCACTCGTCGAACACGCCCTCCTTCGCGGTCATGATGTCCTCGAGTCCGGGCGTGGCGAGGGTCAGGCGGGTTCGCGCGCCGGGAGCGATGCAGTTGCTCTGGACGTCATAGCGGGCGAGCTCCTTGGCGGCGATCTGGCTGAAGGTCGCGATACCCGACTTCGCAGCGCCGTAGTTCGCCTGACCTGGATTCGAGAACAGCCCCGACGTGCTGGACGTGTGCACCAGGTTGCGGCGTTTGCCTCGTCCCGCCTTGTGTTCCTCACGCCAGTATGCGGCCGCCCAGCGAGTCGGAGCGAAATGGCCCTTCAGGTGCACGGCGATCACCGCGTCCCACTCTGCCTCGGTCATGTTGACGATGACTCGATCGCGCAGGATTCCGGCGTTGTTCACCAGGATGTCGAGGTCGCCGAACTCGGCGATCGCCGCGTTGACCAGCCGTTGGGCCCCTTCCCAGTCGGCCACGTCGTCGGCGTTGGCGATCGCCGCACCTCCTCTCGCTCGGATCTCGGCGGCCACCTCGTCGGCGGGGGTCCGGTCACTCCCCTCACCGTCGTTGGCTCCGCCGAGGTCGTTGATGACCACCTTGGCGCCTTCCTCTGCGAACAACAGTGCGTGTTCCCGACCGATCCCCCGTCCGGCACCGGTGATGATCGCGACTCGTCCATCGAGTGAGGTCATGAAGGCTCCTTGTCGACCAGGTGACGGGCGGGCGCCGGCCACGGTCTCGGAACCGTAGCGACCAGACCCCGACCGGGGCGATTCCCGACAGCGGCAGGGCGCTACAGGAAGATCAGGTCGACACCGGTCCCGCGCGGGAACGTCGCCCCCGCCTGGATCTCGTCACCGGCGACCGACGCCGACACGAAGATGCCCTCCGTCGTCCCCAGCAGGCTGTTGACCGTGAAGCCCGCGTCGGCGAGCGCCTCCTGCGCGGCGGGATACGTCAGCCCGGTCAGGTCGGGGAACGGGACCAGATCGGGTCCTTTCGACAGCTGGAACGTGACGGTTCCGCCGCGTTCGACCAACGTGCCCGGGTCCGGGTTCTGGGCGACGACCCGTCCGACTTCGATGTCGTTGCTGAAGACGTCCTCGCCCTGTTCGGTGACGAGCTGCAACGCGTCGAGCGCCGCGGTCGCGTCGGCCGCGGTCAGGTCGACGAGGTCAGGGGCTGGACGAGGCTGAGGCCCGAGCGAGGGAACGATGACGACGACGGTGTCGGGAAGCACTTGGGCGCCAGCGGTGAGCGCGGCGTCGTCCTGCACCTGCCAGCCGATCACGGAGCCGGCCGGAACGTCCTCGGAGAACTCTGCTGGCGCCTCGGACGGAACGAGTCGGAGCTCGGTGAGGGCATCGACGGCATCACTCACCGTCATGCCGGTCAGCTCCGGCAGCGTTCGCAGTTCGAAGCCGTCGCTCACGACGATCACGAAGGTCTCGCCCTCGTCGAGCCGCTCACCGGCCACCGGAACGGTGCGCACCACGTGGTCGACCTCGGGGACCTCGTCGCTGCGTTCGCGTTGGGTCTCGATCACCCAGCCGTTGCCCGCGACCTCGTTGCGGGCCACGGCTTCATCGACGCCGGTCAGATCGGGAACCTCGAACGACTTGGTGCGAAGCAGCATCCAGCCGGCGTAACTCAGTAGACCGATCCCGACGAGCGCGATCACGCCAAAAAGGAGGTACTTGCCCCAAGGCCGCCTGGAACGTTCCTCGTCGTAAACGATGCCCGACGGGGTCGGATCGATGGGGGTCACCGCCATCTCCGCGGTCGGCGCCACCGGCGCCACCGCAGCGGTCACGGTCGTCGACATCGTGGCCGCGCCCGCTGGCTCGGCCGGGACCAGGTCCGGCGAATCGGGTTCGACCTCCACCTCCAGCGCACCGGTCGGCGGGGCCGACACGTCCGTCAGCAGCACGAGCGGCACGACCACGTCCAATGACGACTCGTGGCCGTCGACATCGACCTCTGTCTGCTCGATCGGTGCGGACTCGATCAGTGTGGGCTCGATCGGTGTGGGCTCGATCGATGCCGGCTCGATCGGTGCCGGCTCGACGCGATGGGCGAGCGACGACGCGAAGAGACTGCTCGCCAGGACCGGGATCGGCTCCGGACGCGGAAGCGCCTCGGCGGCCGACACGAGGGCTCGTCCGAACTCCGACGCCGTCCAACGATCGTCGGAGTCGGGGCGGCCACCTCGTTCGAGCACCGACGCGAGCGAGCCCATGTCGGCGGTGACCGGCATCAGCTTGCCGATGCGAGCGGCCAACGTCGAGACGGTGGAGTCGCCGGCGAACGGCACCGTTCCGGTGATCCCCTCGATCAGGCACAGCGAGAGGGCGTAGACGTCGGTCTTTTCGTCGACATCGAGGCTCAGCGCCTGCTCGGGAGACGCATAGCGGGCCACGTGCGTGGCCACCGTTGCCGGCTCGGACCAGGCCTCGGCACCGAGAAGCTGGGCCATCGCGAAGTCCGTGATCCGAAGCCGAGCATCCTCGCCGAACACGAGCTTCGAGGGTGTCAGCTCGGTGTGGACGATCCCGCGACCGTGCGCGGCCTCGAGCGCTCGGGAGGCTTCGAGCCCGACGACGAGCGCCTGGGACGGCGAGAGGAGTCGACCACGGTCGAAGAGGTCACGAAGGCTGCCGCCGCCCAGGTACTCGACCGCCCAGTACAGCGTGGGCTCATCTTCGAGTTCGGTCTCGCCCCATCCGAGCACGGTGGCGATGTTTGGGTGGGTGAGCGACATCGCCACCTCGATCTGCCGTCGGAACGCCTGGCCGAATGCCGAGGTGACGGCCAGTTCGGGGCGCACGATCTTCACGGTCACCGGTCGATTGGCGTCGGTGTCGATCGCCTCCGCGATCACCGTGTTGGCTCCGGAGTTGACCACGTTCTCGATGCGATACCGGTCGCTCAGGACGCGTCCGACGAGTGTCGTCACGCCGGTGGGGGTCGGGTCGAGTGTCTCGGAATTCACGGCGAGCGAAACGCTATCGGCTGAGCAAGTTGCGTGGAGGGCGGGCATCATGGGACACGTGACCGATCGAATCACCGACGACGACACCGACATCGCCGGCGACCCCGGTCTCGGCGTCACGACCGCCGAGATGCTCGACCCGTCGCCCGTCGCCCGCGCCTCGACCAACCGACCGAAGCGCCGGCTCGATCGCGGGCTCCTGATCGCCAGCCTCGCGATCGCGTTCGGAGTGATCCTGGTGATCTTCGCGATCACCACCGCGAGGACCGGCAACGACGGCATCGATCGACCGGACGCCATCGAGTCGGTCCAACCGGTCGAGAACGCAGTGCAGGTCCTCCAGCAGGAACGGGTGGTCGTCGACCTCCAGCCGGGCTACGAAGCACGCCTGGTGATCGACGGGATCGAACTCCCCACCACGGTCATCGGCGAGTCCGACGTCGATCCGTTCGAGCAACCCACTCCTGGCGAGCAGATCGACCTGCCCACGACCGCCGTGTTCGACCCGGGCAACAACGTGATCTCGTTCCAGCCGGTCGAAGGCGCGTTGATCGAGTCGTTCACCGAGGGACTCCACGAGGCCCAGGTCATCTTCTGGAAGATCGAGGACGGCCCGGAGCAGGCCCTGAGCTACCGGTGGGAGTTCACCGTCATCTGACGAAGGCGCATCACCGGCCGCCGAGCCCGGGTCTCACGGAACCGAGGCGGATCAGCTCGGCGGGAGCTCGCCGGTGGTGAGCAGGTGTTCGAAGCCCGCTTCGTCGAGAACCGGTATGCCGAGCGTCTCGGCCTTGGTGAGCTTGCTCGACCCCGCCGACGCGCCGGCGACCAGAGCAAAGGTCTTCTTGCTCACGCTCCCGGGGCTCTTGCCGCCGCGGGCGGTGATCGCCTCCTCGGCCTGCTCCCGGTTGTAGCTCTCGAGGGTGCCGGTGACGACGACAGCCCTGCCCTCCAGCGTCTGGGGCATCGCCGCTCGAGCGGCAGCGGCGGCTTCTGCGGCTGCTGGATCGCCGAAGTTCACACCGGCGCTTCGCAACCGTTCGATGTACGCCCGATTGGTGTCCTGGCCGAACCAGCTGACGATGGTCGACGCGATCACGTCGCCGACACCCTCCACGGCGGCCAACTCGTCCGCCGACTTCGACACGATCGCATCGAGTGTGTGGAACTCGGCGGTCAATGCGAGTGACGCAGCAGGACCGAGGTGACGCACTCCCAGAGCCGTGAGCAACTTCGGCAGGGGGCGTTGCTTCGACTTCGCGATCTCGTCGACGAGATTCTGCGCGCTGGTCGGGCCGACCCGCTCGAGCTCGACGAGCTGCTCGACCGTGAGCGAATACAGGTCGGCCGGGTCGCGCACGAGCCCGGCCGCGGTGAGCTTCTCCACCATCTGCTCGCCGAGACCCTCGATGTCCATGCCGCCGCGCGATGCGAAGTAGGCGATCTTCTGGTCGCGCTGGGCGGGGCAGTCACTGGCGACACAGCGGGTGTCGGCTTCACCCTGTGGCCGAACCAGCGGGTTGCCGCAGCGCGGACAGTCGGTCGGGAACACCCATGGCTCGCTCCCGCCGGGTCGCAGTGACAGCACTGGCCCCACCACCTCGGGGATCACATCGCCCGCCTTGCGCACGACGACCGTGTCGCCTGGCCGGACGTCTTTGAGTGCGACCTGGTCCTGGTTGTGAAGCGTCGCCATGCCGACGGTCGACCCACCGACGAAGACCGGCTCGAGCACGGCGAACGGCGTCGCGCGGCCGGTTCGGCCGATCGAGACCATGATGTCGCGCAACAGCGTCGTGCGCTCCTCGGGTGGGAACTTGTAGGCGATGGCCCATCGAGGCGCGCGAGAGGTCACGCCGAGCCGCTCACGCTGCGCGGTGTCGTCGAGCTTGATCACGACGCCGTCGATCTCGTAGTCGAGGTCGTGGCGATGCTCCTGCCAGTGCAAGCAGTGCGCGGCCACCTCGTCGATCGTGCGGAAGGTGCGAACATGATCGTTGACGGCGAAGCCGAGGTCGGCTGCGAACTCCATCATGGCGACGTGGCTCGTGAAGTCCGGGCCGCCGATCACTTCGCCGAGTTGATACCCGAAGAACGACAGGTTGCGGCTGGCCGTGATCGCCGGATCCTTCTGCCTGAGGCTGCCGGCCGCCGAGTTGCGCGGGTTGACGAACATCTTGTCCCCCGCCGCTGCGGCCCGTTCGTTGAGCTGCTCGAAGCTCGAACGGGTCATGTACACCTCGCCACGCACTTCGAGCACGTCGGGCGCGCCATCGGGCAATTCGTGCGGCACGTCGCCGATCGTCGCGACGTTCGCGGTCACGTCCTCGCCGACACGGCCGTCACCCCTGGTTGCGGCCTGCACGAAGTGACCGCCTTCGTAACGCAGGCTGATCGCCAACCCGTCGAACTTCAACTCGCACACGAAGGTCGGCTCATCACCATCGAGTCCTCTCGCCACACGCTCCGCCCACCCGCGCAGCTCGTCGGCGTTCATCGCGTTGTCCAGGCTCATCATCGGCACCCGGTGGGTGACCGGCACGAACGTGGCGCTGACCGAACCACCGACAAGGTTCGTCGGTGAGTCGTCGACGACGAGATCAGGGTGATCGCCTTCGAGTTGGCGCAACTCACGGACCAACGCGTCGTAGTCGGCGTCGCTGATCTCCGGGTCGTCGAGCGTGTGGTACCGGTGGTTGTGATAGGTGATCTGGGCGCGGAGTTCGTCGGCGCGCACTGCCGGAGCGGTTGCGTCGTCGGGATGCACGGTCATCGGCGATGGAGACTACGACCTCCACTCAACCGACCGTCACGTCCCCGATGCGCCGGGCGCATCGCCGACGTCAGGCGCCGAGGGCGAACCGGGTGGCAGCGGACTGGTCCTGGACGCGCTTGCCGACCTCAGCGGTGAGCCGAGCGATCCGACGCGCGGCCGACACCGAGTGCAGCGCCAGCCCACAGTGCGGCGTGACGAGGCTCTGGCGGCGAAGCAGCACCGGATCGCAGCCACGCTGGACGAGACCACACCACAGATCGCTCAGCGCACGCCAATGACGCTCCGACGTCGAACCGACCGGACCCTCGGTCGGGACGACGCCCCAGGCAACGATGCCTCCGTCGGCGAGGAAGCGAGTCAGATAGCCGACCCAGTCCACGAGTTCCGGAGCCACAGGGAGTGACACGACGTTCGGGCCGGACGCCAGCAACGTCGCGACGTCGCAGGGAGCACAGCAGTGCACGCCGGTGAGCGTGTCGGCGGGAAGTGCCGCCATGGCACCCGACATCCGGTCGATCGCTTCGTCGGGCGGGATCGGAAAGCCGGGCCGCATCAACTCGGCGAACCACGGTTCATCGAGCACCACCATCTGCCTGGAGTTCGGCAGGGCCGAGCTGATCACCTCCGCCAACGCGATCAGCCGGTCCCGAACGACCACCAGTGCGAGGTCGAACGCCGACTCACGCTCGAGTCCGGCGCGATGCAGCGCGACGCCGAGCGTGACCGGTCCGACGAACTGCCACTTGACCGCCGCCCCGTCGAGGTGGACCTTGGCGGCCAGATCGAGGAACGACCGAACGCCGCTGAAGGCCTCGTGATCGATGTCGGTGACGATCGAGGCGTGCGGCTTCACGCGCGTCGGATCGACGGAGATGGTGCCGTCGAGGCCGACGCTCACGCCGCGAACGCCGACGAGCGCCTGAGCGAGCATCGACTCGTGAAATGAGTGGCGCGGGGTGGTCGGAATGGTGGCGATCTCGAATTCGCCGATCGAGAACGCTGCCGCGGCAGCGGGATCGAGGTGCGGGAGGCTGCCCGCGCCGGCTGTCGCGCCGTCGGCGAACACCGAGCGCCCGATCGGCTCGGTTCGAACGTCACCCTGCAACTCGCTCACGACACACCTCCCCTCGGTGATCCACACAACCCTGCCAGCCCGGCGGGAGCCGAGCTGGGACCTCTGCATCGTTCCACGCCGCGCCGGGCGCGACCGAATCCGCCCCCGTCGACCGATTCGACCATCGGCGTGGCGACGACGTCGGTCGAACCGGACCCGGCACGTGCGTCGAACCGTGGCGACCCAGGATTTCCCCGGCACCCTGAGGGGATGTCGACAGCTCCCGACAACCCGCTCGACCGGATCGCCCGATTCGCGCCGTGGGTGGCTCGCATCGCCTGGATCGTCGTCGCCGTGGTCGGCGGGAGCGCCGTCGAGTCCGCAGTGGACGGTCGGAGCTCGGCCGTCACCTGGGTCGCAGCGATCGGAGGGTGGTCCCTCTGGGCGATGGCCGCGCTCGCCCTTGCGATCGCTTCCACCGTGACGCTGACGATCGCTCGGGTGACGGTGCCGTTCGCGCTGATGGCGACGTTCGCCGCCGGCCTGGGCGGGGCGACGGCGGTCGGGGTACTGCTCCTGGGCGCTCCGGCCGTCGTGGCCATGGCAGCGGTGATGACCGCGGAGTTCGGACGCCAGTACGTCCAAGCGTCCGCGTACGGCGACGAAGAGCGATTCCCGCTGCGCATGCCGGTCGGTGCCGGGCTGGTGGCCACCGTTGCCTGGATCATCTGGGCTCCGACGACGCTGGCCGGGCCACTCCTGTTGGCCGCCGAATCCTGGATCGCGGGAGCTGTGGTGTGCCTCGTGGCGATCGGCGGCATCGTCGTGCTCGGGCCTCGGTGGCATCGACTCTCGCTGCGCTGGTTCGTGCTCGTGCCGGCCGGCGTCGTGGTGCACGATCCCGTCGTCCTGGCCGACACGTTCCCGCTGCGAACGGCGCAGGTGGCCTCGATCGGACTCGCACCCGCCGACACCGATGCCGCCGACCTGACCGGTCCGGCCAGCGGCTACGCGCTCGAGGTCGCCACGACCGAGTCGGTGACCGTCGTGTTCGCCTTCACGCCGTCCGAGCCCAACGGCAGGGCGATCCACCTGCGCTCGTTCCTCATCGCTCCGAGCCGACCGGGCGCGGCCCTCCTCGGAGCGCGCCGACGCGGCCTCCCGATCCGCTGACACCCGACACCATCGAGGATCGTCGACTGTTCACCAACTGTTCGTTGTCCGTTGGGCAGGCCTGCGGCGCCCGACGGTACGGTTCGAACTCGCATGGGCGAACGTGCCAGGGGGACCGCGATCAACGGCGACAGCGCCGGCCGCCGCCGTCGTCACCCGCCGACCATCGTCGGCATGGTCGTGCTTGCGCTGCTCGCATCGGCCTGGGCACTCGCAATGCCGGCCGCCGCCGAACAACGGCACCCGGATGTTCGCCCACTCGAGGTCGAGTGGCCCGCCGTGACACGGATCAAGAACGTCGACGAGCGAGTCCAGTACATCATCGGCGGGTCGCCCGCCGATACCGACGAGTTCCCGTTCATGGCATTCGTCCTCGTCCGCGACTCGAGCGACAACCTGACCTTCTGTGGGGGGACCCTGATCGCCTCGGACCTGATCATGACCGCGGCCCACTGCGTCGACGAGGCCGTAGCGGCTGTCGCTGTCGTCGGGCGTGTCGACGCTCCGATCGCGGAGAACCCCGACGTGGTGATCGCCACCGAAGTCGGTGTACATCCGGACTACACCTCGACGGGTGGGCTGCAAGGAGACGTCGGGTTGCTGCGCCTCCAGACCTCTGTCGACACCCCCGTCGTGGCGCTCGCCCATCCCGAGGACGCGGGACGTGCACTGCCGGGCGTGACGGCGACGGTCGCCGGGTGGGGACGCGTCGGTCCCGATGAGTTGCCCTCCGACGTCCTGCTGAAGGCATCGATGCCCGTTCGCACAGCCGACGAGTGCTCCGCCTCGCTCGGCGCCGAGGTCGTCTACGACGACCGGGTCAACATGTGCGCGGGGTACGCCCTCGACGACGGATTCGGTCCGACCGGCGCGTGCAAGGGCGACAGCGGCGGCCCGTTGCTCGTCACCACCGACGACTCGCGCAGCCGGATCCAGGTGGGGATCGTGTCCTACGGACCGGTGTCCGGATGCATCGAGTTGGGCCGGCCGGTCGTCTACATGCGCGTGTCGGCCTACCTCCCGTGGATCGAATCGATCGCCGGCGACCTGGCTGATCCTCCCTCGACGACCTCGACCACCACCACGACGTCCACGACCACCTCCACGACGTCCACGACATCCACCACCGTGCCGACGACGACCACACCGACAACAACCGCCGCGGTCGCGAGTCCTGTCGGCGCTGCGGCGACACCACCGGGTCGGGGCTCGTTCTCCGCGTCCGCTCAAGCATCGACGAGCGGGAACGGCGGTTCGCTCGCAGCGACAGGATCGCCGGATTGGCTGACCCTCGAGCTGCTGGGTTGGGCGGCCCTGGTGATCGTGCTCGGCCGGGCGACGGTGCT
>JBGSII010000323.1:0-3801 GCA_041742555.1 Ilumatobacteraceae bacterium | reverse complement strand
CTGCCGGATCGGTCGGGCCACGCTCGACCGCATGCACGACGAGGTGGCGGGCTGGCCAGGTACGTGGCCCGTCGGCGCGACCGACGACCTCGTCGCACTGTTGCTCGAGGGCCACGATGCGATTCCGGTGCTCGAGTCACTCGACCAGCGCGACCTCGTGGCTCGCCTGCTGCCCGAGTGGGCGCCGGTCCGGTCGCGCCCTCAGCGCAACGCGTACCACCGCTTCACCGTCGACCGGCATCTCTGGGAAGCGGCCGCGAATGCGGCCCGACTCGTCGACCGGGTGAGCCGACCCGACCTCCTCGTGCTCGGTGCCTTGTTCCACGACCTCGGCAAGGGTTATCCGGGCGATCACACCGTGGTCGGAATGGAACTCGTTCGCACGATCGGACCGAAGCTGGGGCTCGTTCCCGCCGACGTGGCGATCCTCGTGGCGATGATCGAACACCATCTCCTCCTGCCCGATGTGGCGTTGCGACGCGACCTCACCGATCCCGCGACGATCGAACACGTGGCCGCGGCGGTCGGAACGGTCGACGTGCTCGACCTGCTCCATGCCCTCACCGAGGCGGACTCCCTCGCCACCGGACCGTCAGCGTGGGGAGACTGGAAGGAGGGTTTGGTCGACGAACTGGCCACACGGGTGCGCCACGTCTTGGGCGGCGGGGACGTGGCCGAGGTGACCTGGCGGTTGTTCCCCGATGCCGGCACGCTGGCGGTGATGGCTGCGGGCGAACTCGACATCGACCGCGACGGCGACGTGATCACCGTGGTGAGCCCCGACGCGTCGGGGACGTTCAGCCGGATCGCCGGAGTGCTGTCGCTGCACGGACTCGACGTCGTCAGCGCCCAGGCACATTCCGACGAAGGTGGTATGGCGGCCTCGCAGTTCCGCATCGTGGTCCCCGAGAGTGGAATCAACTGGCGCTCGCTCAAGGCCGACCTCGGTCACGCGCTTGAGCACCGCTTGGCGATCGAGGCCCGGTTGGCAGAGCGTGCTGCGACGTATCGGCGCCGGCGCCGGACGCAGGCGGCTCCTCCAGGTCCGCCGTCGGTGGTCTTCGACGACGCAGCGTCGAGCAACGCCACGGTCATCGTCGTGCGGGCACCGACGAAGATCGGCATCCTGCACCGCATCTCCAAGGCGATCGGCGAACTCGGCCTCGACATCCGCCATGCGACGGTGCAGACCATCGGCATGGAGGTCGTCGACACGTTCTACGTCCGCGCTCAGGGCCAGCTCGTCACCGACGCCACCTACCGCAAGGAGATCAAGCGGGCGCTGCTCCACGCTGTCGCGTGATCCGCGATGGCCTAACGTGAACGCCGTGACGGTGAGTGCGCGCGATCTGGCGAGATGGAGCGAGTCGCTGGCCGCGATTGCCCGCACCGGGATGGGGTTCACCGAGAACCTGTACGAGCGCGAGCGCTACGAGGAGGTTCTGCACATTGCCGCCGACATCAAGGCGGCGGCCATCGAGATCGACCAGGCTCGCGAGGCCGCCGACGAGGCCATCGCCGTGCAGCGGGAGACGGACCACTTCGTGCAGGAATGGTTGGAGTCGATCGGCGAGGGAGTCCCGGGGTACGTCACGCCCAAGGTCGCCGTCGGTGCGATCGTGGGCAACGAGGCCGGCGAGATCCTGCTCGTGCAGCGCAAGGACTCCGGGATCTGGTTGTACCCGACGGGGTGGGCCGACGTCGGCTACTCGCCGGCGGAGGTGGCGGTGAAGGAAGTGATCGAGGAGACGGGGATCGAGTGCGAGCCGCTCCGCCTGCTCGGCGTGGTCGACGGCCAGCGGATGGGATTCAGTCGGTTCGGCATGTACATGCTGCTGTTCCACTGTCGCGCCACCGGCGGCGAGTTGACTCCGCATCCGCTGGAAACCGCCGACGTCGGCTGGTTTGCCCACGACGCGTTGCCGATCGCGACCGCCGGTGCACAGTGGTGGGGATCGATGGCCTTTGCGGCGATCGCCGGAGTCGATGCGCCGGCGACGTTCGACGCGGTGCGCTCACCGGTGTGGCGCAACGACTGATCGAACGTCAGTCGGCGTCGCGGTCGCGCAGGAACTGTTCGACTTCCTCGACCAGTGCGTCGGGATCGAGCGGTGACTCGGACGTGAAGTCATCGTCGGAATCGTGTGCTTCGTCGTCAGTGAACTGTTCGAGGCGGGCGAGGTACTCGATCATGTCGTCGTCGTCGCCGATCATCGCTGCGACCTGAGCGTCGTAGGCCGCAGCCTCACTTGCGAGCCGCGACAGCGGTGCCGGTGTGCCGATCATCGAGCAGGCTCGCTCGACGAGCGCCATCGCTGCTTTCGGCGACGGGATCTGCGACGCGTACCCCGGCACCGCTGCCCACAACGACGCCGTCGCCAGACCGCAGCGGTGCAGCGCATCGTGCAGCACGCCGACGATGCCAGTCGGTCCCTCGTACTGCGACCGACGGAGTTCGAAGCGCTCGATGAGCGCGTCGTCGGTGGCGGTGCCGATGAGCGGCACCGGGCGCGAGTGGGGCACGTCTGCGAGCAGCGCGCCGAGCGAGATCGCCATTGTGACGTCGAACGCCTCGGCGATCCCCTCGATCTGCTCGCAGAACAGGCGCCAACGCAGGGCTGGTTCGGGACCGAGCACCATGATGACGTCGGTGCCCGGCAGCGACACGGACCACACGCCGACGGTCGGCCAGACGATCGATCGGTGCTGGTGTTCGTCGAGGCGAACATGAGGGCGAACCGTGGCGAAGTCGGTGAACGCCTCGGGATCGATCTCGGCGAGCGCATCGGCACCCCACGCCTCGATCATGGTGCGCAGGGCCGTCGACGCGGCATCGCCGGCGTCGTTCCAGCCGGTGAATGCCGCGACGAGCACCGGTCGGTTGAGGTTCGGTTCCGCCAGCCAACGGACGTGCTCGGTTCCCACGGCCGTCACGCTATCGGCGAGACGCACTAGCGTCGGAGAAGGTGAGTGAGCAGACGAGTCCAGCCGACGATCACGAGACGTCGCCGGTCGTCGTCGCCGTGCACGCAGTCGACGACGAACTGATCGAGGCGTTCGACCGGCTCGTTCCGCAGTTGTCGTCGTCGTCGCCTCCACCGTCGCCCGATCATCTGGCGGCGTTGGTCGCGAGCGAGGACACCGTGCTGTTCGTCGCTCGGATCGACGGACGAATCCTCGGTAGCCTCACGCTCGCGTTCTACCGGATCCCAACCGGGCTCAAAGCCTGGATCGAGGACGTCGTGGTCGACTCCGAGGCGCGCGGTCATGGTGTCGGCGAGTTGCTCAACCGGGTGGCACTCGCCGAGGCACGGTCCCGCGGTGCCAAGGACGTCAGCCTGACGAGCAGACCCTCGCGGGAGGCGGCCAACCGGCTGTACCAACGGATCGGATTCGAGCGCCGCGACACCAACGTGTACCGCTTCACCCTCTGATCCCGTTCACGTTTGCGTGCGGATTCGGATGGGGCGTTCCATCCGAAATGCAGCGCAAACGGCTTGTTTGGGGCGTTGGCGCTCAGGACTGGGCTCGGCGCAGGTCCTCGGCGGCCTGGCGAACCTGCCAGTCACGGTCGGTCAACGCCCGTTCGATGGCCGCGTCGACCGCATCACCCTCGAACGGGGCGAGCGCCAGCACCGCACGCCGACGCACTGCGGGCTTGTCTGCGCACGCGGCGATGATCACATCGACCGCACGATCGTCGCCGATCGCTCCCAGCGCAGCGACCGCCGACTCGCGCACGAGCGGATCGTCGGCAGTCGTGGCCAATGCGATGAGCCGCTCGACGATCTCGTCGCGGCG
>JBGSII010000322.1:0-4669 GCA_041742555.1 Ilumatobacteraceae bacterium | reverse complement strand
CCGGGACGAACACCGTCGGTCACCTCCACCGGCGCATCGACCGAGCCGACGCGACTCGTGATGCGGGCGCTGCCGCCATCGACCAGACCGAGACGGGCCGCGTCGTCGGGATGCACGTGCAGGGTGCAACGGGGCTTCCCCTTCACCAACACCTCGATGTTGTGCATCCACGAGTTGTTGCTGCGCAGATGACGGCGGCCGACAAGTACCAGACCCCGCTGGGCGAACTGGTCGGCGCTCGCCCGAAGCCGTTCGAGGTCGGCAACCAACGGCTCGGGAGCAACCTCGATCCGACCACTCGGCGTGCGCAGCACCTCGGGCACCCGCGCCACGAGCGCGCCGAAGTCCCGACCGTGCGGATGTGCCATCAGATCGTCGAGCGAGGTCCCGCTCCGATCCGCTCCGAAGCCATCGCCGAACGGTCCCGTCCGCAACATGAAGTCGAGCATCCGTTCCGGTCCTCGTCGCCCCGACTCGTTCAGCTCCGCGAGCAGCTCATCGGCGTCACGGCCCGCAACCGCCGAATACTCGTCCTTGACTGCGCTTCGGACCAATCCGGCGATCGCGAGGTCGTCGGCAACAGCGGGATCGGCGTCGACGCCGATCCCCTGCGCGATCGCGGTGAGTTTGGCAATGATCTCCCATTCGTCCGGCTGGCCTTCGTCGAGCGGCAGGACCGGGGGCGAGTAGTTCGCGACGTTGCGCACCGCGAACTGCAGCAACAGCAGGTCGTAGTGCCCCCGTTGCAGCTGCGAGGGCGGTGGCAGGATCACGTCGGCGTGACGCGTCGTCTCGTTGACATACAGATCGATACTGACCATGAAGTCGAGTTGGTCGAGTGCCGCGGCGAGCCGCTCGGAGTTGGGCGTCGAGAGCACCGGATTGCCCGCCAGCGTCACGAGTGCACGGATCTGGCCGTCGCCGGGTGTCTCGATCTCCTCGGACAGCACGCCGACCGGGTACTCCCCCATCACCTCGGGATGTGCACTCACGCGGGAATGGCCTCGACCGACGTTGAAGCCGCGCCCCGATCCGGGCTTTCCGCGCGTCGTGCCCCCGCCGGCGACCGGTGTGGGAAACATCGAGCCGCCGGCTCGGTCGAGATTGCCGCTGAGGATGTTGACCACGTCGACCAGCCACGATGCGGTGGTGCCGAACTCGGTGGTGGTGGTCCCGATGCGTCCGTAGACGGCGGCGGACGGCGCGGCGACGAGCTCGCGCGCCATCGTTCGAATGGTGGCAGCGTCGACCCCGGTGACCGGCGCGGCGAACTCCGGCGTGAATCCGGACAGCGCGACTGCGAGCTCGTCGAGACCGGAGAGATGCGCAGCGATGTGTTCGCCGGGATCGGCAAGACCCTCGGACAGCATCGTGTTCGCCATCGCCGCCAGGAGGTAGGCATCGGTGCCCGGACGGATCGACACCCACTGATCAGCCTGTTCGGCGGTCCGCGACAATCGTGGGTCGACGACCACGACCTTGCCGCCGCGCGCTTGAATCGCCTCGAGCCGGCCGGGGAAATCGGGTGCGGTGCACACGCTGCCGTTCGAGGCATACGGATTGGCGCCGAGGATCACGAGGTGATCGGTGCGATCGAGATCGGGAACCGCGATCGCCACCGGCGATCCGAAGACGTAGCCCGACGCCACGTGGCGAGGCATCTGATCCACCGTCGACGCACTGAACCGGTGCCGCGTGCCCAGCCCCGTCAGCAGCACCCGCGAGAACGTCATGGCCGACAGGCTGTGGGCAGTCGGGTTCCCGACGTAGGCGGCAACCGACTCACGACCGGTCCGTTCGATCACCCCGCCGAGCCCGGCGGCCACCGCTTCCCACGCCTCGTCCCAGCTGACCGGAACGTGCGTGCCCCCGCGCTTGACCATCGGCGTGCGCAGCCGGTCGGGATCCTCGTGCAGTTGCTTCAGCGTGGAGCCCTTGGGACAGATGAACCCCTTCGAGAAGACATCGAGCCGGTCGCCGCGGATCCGCTGCACCTCCTCGCCGCCCTTGCCGTCGGGACGCAGGGTGATCTCCAGCCCACAGCTGGCCTCACACAGCGGGCAGGTCCGGAACGTGGTTCGAGTCGATGCCGACGTGGTCATGGCTGCATCGTCGCAGATTCGAGCCGGCCAGGCATGATGGGCGGATGCGCCGCCTCCTGCCCGATCCCGCCGAGGACCTGAGCGTCGCCGACGCGTACGAAGCGGCGCTCGGGCAACGATCCGACGCTGCGTGGGTGTCGTTGTGCATGGTGGCCTCGATCGACGGCTCGACCGTGGTCGGCGGCACCTCGGCGAAGCTCTCGAGCCCCACCGACGCAGCGGTGCTCTGGCGCCTACGCGAACTTGCCGACGTCATCCTGGTCGGAGCGGGCACCGCGCGCGACGAGGGGTACGGTGCGCCACGGAAACCCGGCCAACGGATCGGCGTGGTCACCCACAGCGGACGGCTCGATTTCACCGGCGACCTGTTCACCTCCGGCGCCGGCTTCGTCGTCACCAGCGAGTCGGGGGCACCGAACATCCCTGCCGGAATCGACGTCGTCCGCTCCGGCGACACGACCGTCGACCTGGCCGGAATGCTCCACCGCCTCGATCAGGTGGTCGGGCCCGCCGACGTCGTCCAGGTCGAGGGGGGCGCAGCGCTCAACGGCGCCATGTTCGACGCCGACCTCATCGACGAGATCGACCTCACGACGTCCCCGGCGACCGTCGGCGGAGGCGGGCCCGGCCTGGCATCGGGCTCCGCACCCCACTCCCATCGATTCGACCTCGTCCAGATGGCAATCGACGACGAGTCGTTCGTCTACACCCGCTGGCTACGGCGACGTGACTGACTTCTCGAGCAGCGCCAGCTCGCGATGGAAGTCGGCAGCGGCATCAAAATCCTTGTAGACACTCGCGAAGCGCAGATACGCGACCTCGTCGACGACACGGAGCTGATCGAGCACTGCGAGCCCGACGCTGGCACTGGTCACCGTCGAGCCGAGCAGCCGCATCGAGTCCTCGACCGCCGTCGCGATCGCCTCGAGCTGTTCATCGGACACGTTGCGACCCTTCGTCGCCGCGCTCAGTCCACCGATCAGCTTCTTGCGGTCGAACGGCTCGCAGCCGCCGTGCGACTTCGTCACCGACAGCGGCGCATGATCGACGCGTTCGAATGTCGTGAATCGCTGGGCACAGGCGAGGCACTCCCGGCGCCGACGGATGGCCGTACCTTCCTCGGCGACCCGGGAGTCGACGACCTTGGTGTCGTCGGCACGACAGGCGGGGCAGAACACGCCTGCAGGATACTGCGCGGCCGCCGTCGGACCCCGGCAGGACGGCCCGACGGCGGCACGCGAGCTCAGGGCAGGCGGATCGCCTGACCGATCTGGATGGCCGTCGCACCGTTCAGGTCGATCAGCGCATCGACGAAGCGGTCCTGGCCGACGTCGCCTCGATACCGCTGGGCGATCGACCACATCGTGTCGCCGGGCTGGGCCACGTGGATGCGGACAACCGGAGCTGCCGCGACGTCGGACGCCGATGCGGATCGACCATCGTCGAGCAACGGACCGACCGCTGCGAACGATCCGAGCGCCAACAGCGTGATCACGACCACGAGGCCCAGGCCGGCACGGGCACGGCGCGCCGCGTAGTCGATGTCGGGGTGGACGCGACGATCGTCGCCGCCGACGCGCACTGTTCGATGGGTCCTGCTGGGATACAACGTGGCGGTCATGGTCTGCTCCGTGGCGATTCGGGTTGCTGTGGTGTTCGTTCCGTCGAACGTTCGATCGATCACCCCGATCAAAACAGGTGTTCGGTCCGAACGACTGTTCGCAAGTGAACCACGGCGATCCGGCCCACGTCAACCCCATCGGGCAGATTTCTCGAACAGTTGTTCTCGGTACAGATGTTTGACCGCGAGCCGTCCGATCAGTACGCTGTTCGTATGGCTCCCACGATCAGTACGCGTCAGCGAAACATTCTCGAGTTCATCGAACAACAGATCCGCGAGCGCGGCTATCCGCCATCGGTGCGCGAGATCGGTGATGCCGTCGGCCTCACGTCACCGTCCACGGTGCACAGCCACCTCAACACGCTGCAGCGCCTCGGCTACCTCCGGCGCGATCCGACCAAGCCGCGCGCCATCGAGGTCCGCTACGACGTGAACAGCGGTGCGATGTTGGAGCGCCGACCGGTCCGCCACGTGCCACTCGTCGGTGACGTCGCAGCGGGGACCGACGTCCTCGCCGAAGAGAACGTCGAGGAGCTGTTGCCCGTCCCGGTCGACTTCACCGGCGATGGCGAACTCTTCATGCTTCGGGTACGAGGCGACTCGATGATCGAACTCGGCATCCTCGACGGCGATTTCGTGGTCGCCACGCAGATCGCCAATCCGAACAACAGCGACATCGTCGTTGCCGGGATCCCCGGTGGCGAAGCCACCATCAAGACCTACAGTCGCTCCGGCGCCGAGGTCACGCTCACTCCTGCGAACTCCACGATGGAACCGATGCGGTTCAGCGCCGAGGATGTCGAGATCTACGGCAAAGTCGTCACAGTGATGCGCCGCTACTGAGGCGGCGTCGGTGGCGCCCAGGGCGACGGCCGATCCGCTGGCATCGTCGGTGTCGGCGGCTGTGGCGCCCACTGGGGCGGTGGCGGCGTGCCGAGGAGATCGG
>JBGSII010000321.1:0-16439 GCA_041742555.1 Ilumatobacteraceae bacterium | reverse complement strand
CTGTTCGAAGCGGTCGTGTCCGAGCGGTCGGAGCTCGCCGGCGCCACGCTGCGCGACGCCGGTTTCCGTGCCCGATACGACGCGGCCGTCCTTGCGATCCGTCGCCACGACGACGATCTTCCCGGCAAGCTCGGAACCGTGGTGCTGCGACCCGGTGACGTGCTGCTCGTTCTTGCGACTCCCGAGTTCGAACGGCAGTGGCGTGGCCACGGCGACTTCAGCGTCATCGCTTCGCTCGATGCGCCGCCACCTGTACGACGCCATCGTGCGGGCGTCGTGGTCCTTGCGATCGCCGGGATGATCGCGCTGTCGGTGACCAACGTGCTGGACCTGATGGAGGCGTCCCTGCTCGCGGCCGCCGTCCTGATCGCAACGCGGGTGATCAGCGCGACGGAGGCCCGACGGGCCGTCAACCTCAACGTCGTGCTGACGATCGCGATGTCCGTCAGTCTCGGCACGGCCGTGTCGGTCAGCGGGCTGGCCGGCGAGATGGCGACGGTCCTCGGCAACCTCGGCGACCCGTTCGGCGACATCGGTCGGTTGGTCGCAGTGCTGGTGGCCACGATGCTGTTGACCGAACTCCTGTCGAACAATGCTGCAGCAGCGCTGATGGTGCCGGTCGCCACGGCGACGGCGATCGAAGCGGACCTCGATCCGCGGTCGCTCGCCATCGTCGTGCTGATCGGCGCATCGTGTTCGTTCCTGTCACCGATCGGCTATCAGACGAACCTCATGGTGTACGGACTCGGGGGCTACAAGTTCCGCGATTTCACCATTGTCGGGGCGCCGCTCACGCTCGTCACCTTGATCGTGACACCGATCGCCGTCCCCCTCGTCCTCGGCCTCTGACCCCGTCGGCTCTATGGTGCTGCCGATGAGGTGGACGGTGCACGGAGAGCGGACCATCTACGACAGCGAGTGGATGCGTCTCGCGCTGGTCGATGTCGAACTTCCGAGCGGGGCACGTTTCGAACACCATGTGCTCCGGATGCCGGCCGAGGCGTCCGGTGTGGTCGTCGACGATCCCGAACGAGGGGTGCTGCTGCTGTGGCGGCACCGGTTCATCACCGACAGCTGGGGCTGGGAGGTTCCTGCCGGCCGCGTCGACGCGAGCGAGACCGCGGCGGAGGCCGCGGCACGCGAGACGCTGGAGGAGACCGGCTGGAGACCGGGTCCGCTCACACCGCTGACGTCGTACTTCGCGCACAATGGGACGGGCGACACGACGTTCAATCTGTTCCTCGCTTCATCGGCGACGCACGTCGGGGATCCGGCCGATCCTGACGAGGCCGAGCGGATCGAGTGGCTGTCGTGGGATGCGGTTCGATCGGAGATCGGAGCGGGACGGGTTCGTGACGGGATGTCGCTGACCGGTCTCCTCTATCGACTCGCCGAGGTCTGACGCGCCGTACGGCGCGCTCAGCTCGGGTGTGGTCCAATGGCGATCGTGGAGGCGATCGAGATGACGGAGACGATCGACGTGCCGGAGACGATTCTGGTCACCGGCGGGGCCGGTTACATCGGCAGTCACACGTGTGTGGCGCTGCTGGAGGCCGGCTACGACGTCGTCGTCGTCGACGACCTGTCGAACGGCTCGGAACACGCCGTGAACGAAGCCGCTGGCATCGCGGGCCGCACGATCGAGTTCCATCGGATCGACGTCGCCGACCGTGCCGCGCTCGACGCCGTGTTCGAGGCGCACCACATCGATGGCGTCATCCACTTCGCCGGGCTCAAGGCCGTCGGCGAGTCCGTCGTCGAGCCGTTGCGCTACTTCCGTGTCAACGTCGGCACTGCGCTGACCCTCGCGGAGACGATGGCCGACCACGGTGTCAAGCGCTTGGTGTTCTCGTCCTCGGCAACCGTGTACAGCCCGCAGGCATCGATGCCGCTGCGCGAGGATGCACCGAACGGTCCGACCAATCCGTACGGCGAGACGAAGTCCATGATCGAGCGGATCCTCGTCGCCGCCGGCGATGCGGACCCCGAGTTGGCGGTGGCCCTCCTGCGGTACTTCAACCCGGTGGGGGCTCACGAGAGCGGCCGCATCGGTGAGGACCCCGCCGGCATCCCGAACAACTTGATGCCGTTCGTGATGCAGGTCGCGGTCGGCAAGCTCGCCGAGCTCTCGATCTTCGGCGACGACTACGACACCCCCGACGGCACTTGCATCCGCGACTACATCCACGTCGTCGATCTCGCGCGAGGGCACGTGGCCGCGTTGTGCCGTCTGGGCGAGCACCCCGGCGTGCAGACCTGGAACCTCGGCACGGGGCGCGGAACGTCGGTGCTCCAGATGCTGGCAGCGGCCGAGCGTGCGGTCGGTCACCCGATCCCGCACCGCGTCGTCGGCCGACGTGCGGGCGACCAGCCGGTGTCGTTCGCCGACGTGTCCAAGGCCGAACGCGAACTGGGGTGGCGGGCCGAGCGGACGATCGACAACATGTGCGCCGATCACTGGGAGTGGCAGCGCACCCATCCCGATGGTTTTCGAGAGTGATCCGGCATGTCACCTCGCGCCACCATCACCCGAATCACGCGAATCCTGCGCGGCTCGTTGCGCTGAAGGCGCAGCTTTCGGGGTGATGGCGAGGTGAACAGCGCGGGTGAGGCGCGATGATGGGGCGATGAGTGAACCTGGAGTTCCCGATCCCGACCTGCTGGCAGCGGCTCGGGAGGTGCACCTCGCGGCCTACTGCCCGTATTCGCACTATCGCGTCGGCGCAGCGATCCGGACGACGTCGGGCTCGGTGGTCGTGGGGTGCAACGTCGAGAACGCCGCCTACCCGTTGGGCTCGTGTGCCGAGGCCGGGGCGATCGCCGCGATGGTCGCCGCAGGCGAGCGTGCGATCGCCGAGATCGTGGTGGTGACCGATGGCGAGCAGCCGGGGACGCCGTGTGGCGGCTGCCGCCAACGCATCCGCGAGTTCGCTGGACCCGACGTCGTCGTGCACTCGGTCGCGGAGTCCGGGGTGACGTGGTCGACCACGGTTGCGGATCTGCTCCCGCACTCGTTCGGCCCCGAGTTCCTCAGCGAGTGAGTGGGACGAAGAGTTGAGTCATTACGACTTAACTTTCTTCACTCGGACGTTGCGATCACCCTGATACGTCCGTATCGTTGCTCCTCGAGACCCATCCCCACCATTCCCGGGCACCCCCCGAAGAGGAGCAACACCATGGCCAAGGCAGTCGGCATCGACCTCGGGACCACCAACTCGGTGGTCGCCGTTCTGGAGGGTGGCGAACCCGTCGTCATCCCGAACTCCGAAGGTGCGCGCACGACGCCCTCGGTCGTGGCGTTCTCGAAGTCCGGCGAGGTGCTCGTCGGCGAGGTCGCGAAGCGTCAGGCGATCACCAACCCGGATCGCACCTTCCGCTCGATCAAGCGCCACATGGGTGAGGGTTGGAAGTCCGACGACATCGACGGCAAGAGCTACACCCCGCAGGAGATCTCGGCGCGCACGCTCATGAAGCTCAAGCGCGATGCCGAGGCCTATCTCGGCGACACGGTCACCCAGGCCGTCATCACCGTGCCCGCCTACTTCGACGACGCCCAACGGACCGCCACCAAGGAAGCAGGCACGATCGCAGGGCTCGAAGTGCTGCGCATCATCAACGAGCCGACGGCGGCGGCGCTCGCATACGGGCTCGACAAGAGCTCCGAGGACGAGACGATCCTGGTGTTCGACCTCGGTGGCGGAACCTTCGACGTGTCGGTGCTCGAGATCGGCGACGGTGTGTTCGAGGTCAAGTCGACCCACGGCGACACCACCCTCGGTGGTGACGACTGGGACCAGCGCATCATCGACTGGCTCGTCCAGCAGTTCAAGGCGGCGCACGGCGTCGACCTCGCCGCCGACCGCATGGCGGCCCAGCGGCTGAAGGAGGCTGCCGAGAAGGCCAAGATCGAACTCAGCCAGGTCCAGCAGACCCAGATCAATCTGCCCTTCATCACCGCGACGGCCGATGGGCCGCTGCACCTCGACGAGTCGCTGTCGCGCTCGAAGTTCCAGGAGATGACCTCCGATCTGATGGAGCGCTGCCGGATCCCGTTCGAGCAGGCATTGAAGGACGCCGGCGTGTCGAAGGGCGACCTCCACCACGTGATCCTGGTCGGCGGCTCCACCCGCATGCCGGCGGTGACCGACCTCGTGCAGAGCCTCACCGGCAAGGAGCCGAACAAGACGGTGAACCCCGACGAAGTGGTGGCCATCGGCGCTGCGGTCCAAGCAGGTGTGTTGCGCGGCGACGTCAAGGACGTGCTGTTGCTCGACGTCACCCCACTCAGCCTCGGCATCGAGACCAAGGGCGGCGTGATGACCAAGCTCATCGAGCGCAACACCACCATCCCGACGAAGCGCACGGAGGTGTTCACCACCGCGGAGGACAGCCAGCCCTCGGTCGAGATCCACGTTCTGCAGGGTGAGCGCGAGATGGCCGGCTACAACAAGACGCTCGGCAAGTTCCAGCTCGTCGACCTTCCGCCCGCGCCTCGCGGCGTGCCGCAGATCGAGGTCACCTTCGACATCGATGCGAACGGGATCGTCCACGTGTCCGCCAAGGACCGCGCGACGAACAAGGAGCAGTCGATGACCATCACCGGGCAGTCCACACTGGACAAGAACGACATCGAGCAGATGGTCAAGGACGCCGAGGCGCACGCCGAGGACGACCGCAAGCGTCGCGAGGAGGCCGAGATCCGCAACAACGCCGACTCGATCGTCTATCAGACCGAAAAGGTGCTGCGCGAGCAGGGCGACAAGGTGTCCTCCGACGAGAAGGAAGCGGTCGAGCAGCCGCTCGCCGACCTGAAGAAGGCCATGGAAGGCAGCGACACCGCGGCGATCAAGGCCGCCACCGACACCTTGATGTCGGCGAGCCAGGCGTTCAGCCAGAAGCTGTACGAGGCCGCCGCTCGCGACTCGGGCGCAGAGGGCACCTCGGCGTCGGGGCAGGCGTCAGGCGCCGGCGCGGTGAACGACGACGACATCGTCGATGCCGAGATCGTCGACGACGACGAGAAGGCCTGATCGCGTGATGGACGGCGAGATGGTCGACGCGCCCGAGCCCAGCGAGTCGCCCGACGAGGCGGTCGTCTCCGACTTGCCTCACGGTGCGACGGCTCCGATCACCGGGCAGCACGACGACGACGAACCCGAACGCGAGAGCGAGATCGACGACATCACCGACTCGATGCGTCGCCCCTCCGGCGCCGGAGCTGCCGGGGAGGTCGACGACTTCGATGCGATCGTCGGAGAGATCGACTACTCCGACGTCGACGTCCCGGCCCTGCTCGCCGAGCGCGAGGAGTTCAAGGGCATGGCCCAGCGGATTCAGGCCGACTTCGACAACTATCGCAAGCGCGCCGCGGCACAGTCGCTCGCCGAGGCCGACCGCGCCTCGGGGCGGCTCGCCGAGGCGCTCCTGCCGGTGCTCGATGCGGCCGAGGCGGCGTTCGTGCGTCACCCCGACGAGATCGGTCCGTTGCTCAACCAGATGTTGGTCGAGTTGAAGAAGCACGGCCTCGAGACCCTCGACCTCCAGGACCAGCCGTTCGATCCCGAGCTCGCCGAGGCGGTCGCGCACGAACCGGGCGGAGGTGGCGAGCCGATCGTTGCCGAGGTGTTGCGGAGCGGCTACACCTGGAAGGGCAAGGTCCTCCGAGCCGCCATGGTCAAGACGAAGGACTGATTGCAGCAGGGGTCAGACCCCTGCTGCAATTCGAGAGGAGGTGATCTCTGGTGGCTGCACAACGTGAGTGGTTCGAGAAGGACTACTACCGCATGCTCGGCGTCGACACGACGGCGACCCCCAAGGAGATCACCAAGGCGTACCGCAAGCTCGCGCGCGACCTGCACCCCGACCAGAACCCCGGCGACAGCGTTGCCGAGGAGAAGTTCAAGGAGGTCGCCGCTGCGTACGACGTGCTCGGCGACGAGGCCAAGCGCAAGGAATACGACGAGGTCCGCGCCATGGGTCCGATGTCGGGCATGGGCGGGCGAGGCGGTCCCGGCGGATTCACGTTCAACGTCGACGACATGGGCGGCGCCGGCGGCCTCGGTGACCTGTTCGGCTCGATGTTCGGGCGTGGCGGCCCGGCCCGCGGCCGGTCAGGCGCCGCGTCCGGGGTCGGTCCGCGGCGCGGCAGCGACATCACGGCGCAACTCACCGTCGACTTCAAGGACGCCGTCCACGGCATCACGACCACCTTGTACCTGACCACCGACGCCCAGTGCTCGACGTGTCACGGGTCCGGCGCGAAGCCCGGCACCTCGCCGGTCATGTGTTCCGCGTGCGGGGGTCGAGGAGTGGTCGACGACAACCAGGGAATGTTCTCGTTCTCGTCGCCGTGCCGAGTGTGCGGGGGCCAGGGCAGCCGCATCGAGGATCCCTGCCCGACCTGTCGCGGCACCGGGGTGGAGCAACGCCAACGTGAGGTCAAGACCCGCATCCCCGCCGGCGTGAAAGACGGTCAGACGATCCGCCTGAAGGGCCGCGGGGGTCCGGGCCGCAACGGGGGCCCCGCCGGCGACCTGCTCGTCGAGTTGAAGGTGATGCCACACCCGCTGTTCGGTCGGAGCGGCGACAACCTGACGGTGTCGGTGCCCATCACCGTTGCCGAGGCAGCGCTCGGTGGCGAGATCGACGTTCCGACACTCGAAGGCCCCCGTGTCACGTTGCGGCTCAAGCCGGGAACGCAGACGGGGAGTCGACACCGCGTGCGCGGCAAGGGCATCGAGACCGCGAAGCACACCGGAGACCTCATCGTCACCGTCAACGTGCACGTTCCGACCGATCTGACCGATGCACAGCGAGAGGCGATCGAGCAGCTCGCCGCAGCGACTACGGTGAACCCGAGGAGTTCGCTGACATGAGCACACAGGAGCACGAACCATCGCGCACCAGGGCGGTCTACGTGATCTCCGTGGCCGCCGAACTCGCTGGGATGCATCCTCAGACGCTGCGCATCTACGAGCGTCGCGGGTTGGTCACCCCGGCACGCACCGAAGGCGGCAACCGGCGCTACAGCGACGCCGACATCGCGGTCCTGAAGCGGATTTCCGAGCTCACCGACGAGGGGATGAACCTCGAGGGCATCCGCCGGGTGATGCACCTCGAGATCGAGAACGCTCGATTGCGCGCAGAACTCGAGCAGGCTCGCGAGATCGCTCGGCATGCGATCGCGGCGGCCGAGGGTCGTCGCAGTGGCAGCGACCTCGTCCCGCTGCGCCAAGCCGTTGCGGTGTTCGGCCAGCGCCCGTCGGTGTTCGACGACTGACCGCCGCTCGGTCGACTCGATCCCGCTCAGCGGCGGCGAGGGAGGATCCGGGCCACGAAACGCTTGGCAGGACCGATCGAGGCCGGCTGCCGCGGCGCAGGAATGTTCGACACGCGTTCGATGGCCCACGGTCGCGCTGCCTCGTGCGGACCGGCCACCACCGAGGAGAGCACGTCGACGGGACGGAGTCGACCGGCCAATCCGGCGGCGCCGAGTGCTGCGCCGAGGGCGACGCACTGTCGTTGGGGTGCACGAAGATCATGGGGAGGGAACGACGGGTACGCGACGTCGCCGAGCTGCAGGTTCCACTCGACCGGCCGTGCATCTTCGAGCAGCCGCGTGATCTCGGCGACGAGATCGGCTGCGTCGTCGATGTCGTCGAACCAGCCGGCCGACAGCGCCGCGTCGCTGCAGCTGAGACCCGGGCTCATCCTGCCGATCGAATCGATCGCGGCCGCCGCGACGACGACGCCGTCGGACACCATTGCACCGAAACCCTGGCCGGTCGCAGTATCGCGTCGCACGTGGGTGATGGAGCCCTCGACGACACGTGACAGCGCGAGCGGACTCGGGTCGGTGGCGACGTCGATGAATCCTGCGCGCTCGGCCAGTTCCTCGACACGTCGGATCTCGGCGTCGTCCCACGACACGGCAACGAGCCACCGGCGAGGGCCGTCGTCGATCAACACGCTCGACGAGGCGTTCCTCGACGTGGCGAGCTCTGCGCGCAACGTGTTGAGGTCGGTACCGGTCGCGCCCGTTGCGTCGACGCGGCTGAGTGCGCTGCCGGGCGGGAACGAGGCGATGCGTGTCGGAGCATCTGGATCGGCAAGTTCGGCGCGAAGGCGCACGAGCGAGTCGAGCAGGGCGCGGTCGTCGAGACGGTCGGCGACGGGTACTTCGGCAGCAGCCACGACACGTCCGGGTTCGGTGGCGGCGAGGCGGACGCCCCGAAGCACACCGGAGGTCACCTCGATGCCCACCCCGTCACCTCGCGTCGGTCGACGTGCCGTCATCGGTCTTCACCGATCGATCGAGTGGCCAACAGCGTGTGCAGCGGTGCGTCTGCAATCGCGATCTGGACGAGGTCCCCACCCGGAAACGCTCGACACCGGCCGACGACGCCATCGAGTTCGCTGGGATGCCGCACTCCCAACTCCGAGAGCTGTTCGTGGCTCGACGACGCGCCGACGAGACGGTTGACCGCTGCCGAGGCGAAGGGCCCGGCCCCGTCCAGGTCGACGACCGAAGCGATCACGTCGACCCCCGAACCTGGGGCGGCAGCGGCACCCAGCACCTCGTCGATCCGGACGCCGAGGACCTGGTCTGCATAGCGCCGGCGCAGCTGGGCGAGATCGTCGACGAGGACCACCAACCGCGGGACCTGCATCCTGTCCGGCTCGGGGGTCGTGCGGTGGCGTTCGAGTTCGGCGGCGATCTCGTCCATGGCGCCGGCCACGTCGTCGGCGTGTTCGGGAGCGATCACCCGCATCTCGCGGCCGACGCGGTCGAGCGTCCGACGCCGCTCCGACGAGTGCTCGACGACGATGAGGCGAACGTCGAGATCGGAGAATCGGTCGACGAGCCCGACGAGCACAGCGGTGAGGACCTGCTCCATGCCCGAACGCCGCGAACCGAAAACGAGGAGCGAACCCGATCCGGGTTGCCACCATCGGGTCGTGAAGCCGGCCACCGCCGGATCATCCGCGAGCCCGAGCGGAACGCCATCACCGGGTGAGACGGCGAACAGCTCCTCGAGGTCGACCGTCGTCGGCATCGGTGGCGGCACGAGGATCCGTCCGACCTCGGTGTGACCGACTCGGTGGACGCCGTGTCGGGACGCAGCGTCACGCAGTAGCGCCACCAGCCGACCGAACGCGGGGTCAGGTGTGTTCGCGCGCAGCGAGCGGTGTTGTTCGAGTCGTCGCTCGAGCGGTGTGAGTCGACGGCCCACGACGAACGGATGCACGTCCAGGTCGTCCGTCGGTGGCAGCGACCGTTGCACTGGCACGAACGGCCGGCCCGGCGAGCCGTCCGGATCGTCGATCGTCGCGCTGCGTCGCCCGGCCCCACCATCGTTGCCACCCGCGCGTCGTTGGATTCGGATCACGGTGTCGGCGGCAACGTGTGCTCGGTCGGTGCGGTCGGTGATCACGATCAATGCGAGGCCGTCGGTCGCCCGAACGCCCTCGCCGAGTTCGATGAGCCAGGCGCCGTCGGGCGCAGCGACCGAGACCGCGGGGGCCTCGGCGACGACGACGATTCGACCTGGGCCGTCAGGATCCGCGAGTACGGCTCGAAGCCGGGCGAGCATCCGCTCAGGTTCGATCGCTGTGTCACGGTCGTGGGGATCGGTTGCGTGCGGGAGCTGCCACAAGAACTCCGATCGAGGGCCCGGGTCGAACGTGAGGGGCAACACCCACAGATCATCCGGTGACCGGTCGAGGCACTGCGCCAGCAGAGATGTTGCGGCGACGTCGAACGCGTCCGCCATCGACGGCCCGATCACGATCGTCACGTCGTCGGCCACCGGTACATCGACCGACCCGTGGTCGTCGCGCCCGAGTTGCGCTGTCGATCGGGGATCGTCCGACGCCCATCGAGCCGGGATGTCGTCGGCCTCGGAGAACCCGGTCAGCTCGTCGAGTTCCACCGGTTCGGTGTCGACGGTCGTGCCGGAGGCGTCGACGTCGATGTCGACGAGCGGGGCGAGCGATCTGGCGACATCGACCGCGAGGGACACCTCGATCAGGGCCGGTCGGAACACGAAGTCGTCACCGGCCCGGTCGAGTCGTTGCAAGCGCGCGAGGCCGCCGTCGATCTCGGAGATCACAGTGGTGCACACGGCGGGCGCCTCGAGCTCGTCGTTGCACAGCGCGATCGGGCGCACACCGTCAGCAGCAGTCGACAAGATCGTGCGCCATGCGGTGTCGCGCCGGCTCCACAGACCGGGGTCGTCGATCACCACCATGGTCAATCGGGACGCGCCATCGGCG
Organism: Ilumatobacteraceae bacterium; assembly: GCA_041742555.1. GTDB lineage: Bacteria > Actinomycetota > Acidimicrobiia > Acidimicrobiales > Ilumatobacteraceae > Sva-07. Next base: position 6,164 of record JBGSII010000321.1, on the reverse strand, counting down.
ACTGCTGGTGACGTGTCACCGGCGCGCTCGATCCAACGGGTGGCGTCGTGGCGGGAACTCCAGATCCTCGTCGAACCCTCGGGCCGTACGTGCGGCAGCCACTTGGCCCAGTCCCAGGCCGGCAGTCGCTCGGGATCGGTCAGGATGACGAGGTCGAGGTCCGCCGGTCCGTGCAGTGTCGTTGCCTCGACGATGATGGTGCGAGCCATCGCCTGTCGAAACTCTTCCGAGCCTGCGATCGCCAGTGCGTGGTCGGACGCCAGCTCGGCGGTCACCACGCCGGCGTCGTCGCCCTCGACCCCGACCGGGAGCTCGTAGGCATCGGAATGGTCCGGCCGCCGCTCCCACAGGGTGGGAGCGTGGATCCGTGCCTCGCGCACCGCGTCCGCCACCGGTTGGCGAACGCGATCCGAGCGTCGTCGAGGAGGTCGACTGAATGCCACCGTGCCGTCACGATCGGGCCGCTGGCGCGACGCAACGGATTCGGAGGTCGCCGGACGTTCGAGCCGGAACGCCCGCGGGCCGACCGCCAGCACCTCGTTCTGCCACATCCGATCGGCGATGACGGGGACACCGTCGAGCACCACCGCGTCAGCGGCACGCACGACGGTCACCGTCGATGCGTCGCCGTCGGCGTCGATCACGAGTTCGAAGGTGGTCTGTTCGACCGGTGCGACATCGAGTTCGTTCGCATTCGAGCGCCGACCCGGCCCGACGCGGTATCGACCCGGCCCGACGCAGGTGGCACGGCCGGCGCCGGTGCCGGCGATTTGAACGATGCGAACCTCCTGCGACGACGACACCGGCGTCGCGATCGGCTCGGTCGCGACGACCGACCCGATGCACAGCGCCACCTCGTCGAGTCGGGTGGAAGCGTCGATCATCCTGTCGTCGACGCTGACCAGGCGAGGAATCGCCTGGCCCGTCACCACCCCGACGACCTCACCCAGGGTGGTCGTCGCGGCGTGTGACGCGATCGACACGTCTGCGTCGCCGTGTGGTGTGCGCACGACGATCTCCATCGCGTGCACACTACGGACCCGGCGCAGGGTCGGGCGACGTCTCCGGCGTCTGATGCCGATGACCGCGCAGATCTGAACAATTCCTTGAGTTCGTGCGCTGCGGCGCCGATGACCCTGCGTGAGAGTCCGCTACTCGTCGTGCTGTTGAGGCGCCCATGACACTGTCGACCGTGAGCTGGCGTCGCGCCGCCGCCGCGATCGCAGCGACGGTGCTGACGCTGTTCGCCGTGATCGTCGTCGTCCGCGCCGACGGACTGCCGGCCGTCGACGCAGCCTCTGCGCGGGCGACCGGATGGTTCGTGCATCAACCGACGGGGCGTCTCGTCCTGATCGACGGGTACGGCGGCCGTGCCCTCGCGAGTGTCGACTCGGGATCCAGGGGCGAGCAGCTCTCGGTCGCCGAAGGTCGCTCGGGTGCCTACGTGCTCGATGACGCGACGGCCGAGGCGCGGGCGATCGACTCGGTGGATCTGCGAGTCGGGACCCCGTTCGGGTTGTCGGCACTCGGGGCCGGACGCGCGCTCGCCGGCGTCGGGCAGGCCGGTCTCGTCGTGGTCAACCCCGACGAGGGCCAAGCCAACGTGGTGCCTGCGGACGGCGAACCGATCTCGTTCGCCGCTCCGACGGGGACTGCGACGAACATCGCTCCCGATGGGTCGATCTGGTCGCTGGTCGACGGCGATCTCGTTCGGAGCACGACCTCGACGACCCAGCGAACGCGACTCGATCTCGACGATCGAGCACTGCTGACCCTGGTCGGCAACCTGCCACTCGTCGTCGACGTGACCGGCGGCCGTGCTCGATTGGGTGACGGTGGTTGGCGCCCGCTCGACACCGATGCCGACCCGAGCGAGATCGTCGCCCAGGAACCCGGTCCGTCGCACGACTGTGGATGGGTCGGCGCCGATGACGATCTGTGGTGTGTCTCGGTGGACGGGATCGACGAAGCGCCGGTGGTGGCCGGACTCGATCTCGGAGGCGGCGACCTGCTCGCGATCGCCGGCGACGCCGCAGTGGTCGTGCGCCGGGGCCCGAGCTCGATCGTGCAGTTCGACTGGCGTTCCGGGGTGATTCTCGACGACCTCCCGGCCTCGGTGGCGTCCGACGCCGACCTGGCCGTCACCGCCACGGTCGATCTCGTCTGGGTCGATGATGTCGGCGGTGATTTCGTCTGGGGCGTCAACCCGTGGGGCATTCGGGCGGTCGACAAGAACGCGCCCGGCATCTTGGTGCTCGGCGAAGATGGAGACGTCGTCGAGTCCGGCGAGCCGGGCCAGGACGTCGCCGGCGTCGACGACCGTGCCGCCCGCGAACCGGACGTGCGACAGCCTGACGACAACGGTATCGACGACGCGCCGGTGGCTGTCGACGACAACGTGACCGCCCGATCGGGGGCCTCGGTCCCGGTGCAGGTGACGCTCAACGACTACGACCCTGACGGTGAAGCGGTCGCCGTGTCGTCGGTCGGCGCCCCGGGGCACGGGTCGGTCCACATCGGAACGGCAACGACGGTGGTCTACACGCCGGAGCCCGGGTACGTCGGTGTCGATCGCTTCGAGTACTCGATCGTCGACGGTGCCGGGAACTCTGCGTCGGCGACGGTGCTCGTCGATCTTCTCGCTCCCGGGTCCGTGAACAAGCCGCCGGTCGGCGTCGGCGACACCGCCGACACGGGTCCTGGTGTCCCGGTCGTCGTCGATGTGCTGCTCAACGACGTCGACCCCGAGCGCGACGCGCTGGGCATCGGTGGATTTTCTCCCCCACAGGGGGTCGGCCAAGCGGTGCCAGGGGATGTCACCGAGACGGTCGGACCCTCGGGGCTTCCGGCGCTCCGCTTTGCTCCGACGGAGGGGTTCGAAGGCACGGCGGTCTTCTCCTACCGCCCGGTCGACACGTTCGGTTCGGTCGGCGAGGACGTCGAGGTACGCGTGGAGGTCGCACGGGCGGGTGATCCCAACCGGCCGCCGACGGTCCGTCCGGACGCGGTGCGCCTGCGCCGCGATACCCCCACCGCGTTGCCGGTCCTCGTGAACGACACCGACCCCGACGGCGACACACTGTCATTGGCGCTCATCGAGCCGCTGCCCGCTGGTCTCGAGGTGGTGGTCGAAGGCGAGCAGTTGGAGGTCACGGCACGTGCGGGGGCTGGTTCGCTGGCGCGGTTCACCTACTCGGTCGACGACGGCAACGGCCATGTCGTTCGCGGGTCGGTGCTCGTGAGCGTCATCGACGACGTCGAGCCCAACCGCCCTCCGGTCGTCACGGCCGATGTCGGCAAGGTGGTCGTCGGCGAGTCGGTCGTCGTCGATGTGACAGCCAACGACGTCGATCCTGACGGTGATCCGCTCACCCTGGTGTCCGTCAGCCAGCCGGCCGACGGCAGCGGTCAGGCCGTCGTGTTCAGTCGCGAGAGCATCCAGTTCACACCGGCTCCACTCGTCGACGAGGAGGGCCGCGCGACCGCTCGGTTCACCTATACCGTCAGCGACGGCAACGGCCACGCGGTGCTCGCCGAAGTCACGATCACGGTCCTGCCCGAGCCGCTCGCGGAACCACCGTTCGCCCGCGACGATTCGACGTTCACCTACGTCGATGTCCCGGTGACCATCGACGTGTTACGCAACGACGGTGACCCCTCTGGTGGTCGTCCGACGCTGGTCGGTCGCCCCGGTTGTCCCGCAGGCGGCACTGCCACCGTGACCGCGGACGCGCAGGTCCGGTTCGATCCCCCGTTCGGCAGATCGGGTGCGTTCCGCTGCAGCTACGAGGTCACCAACGCGCGAGGTCTCACCGCGTCGGCCTCGATCATCGTGTCGGTCCGCGAACCGGCGACCACGAACGTACCGCCCGAGGCCAATCTCGACTCGTTGACCGTCGAGGTCGGCGCGAGGGAGTCGATCGACGTGTTGGCGAACGACCGCGATCCCGACGGCAACGACGCCGACCTCGAACTGGTGTCGTCGACTGCCCCGATACTCGGTACGGCGACTCGAGCGGGGCGCGTCATCACGTTCGTCGCCGGCACGGAAACCGGGATCGCGACCATCAACTATCAGGTGGTCGATGCCAAGGGCGCAGTCTCGCTGGGCCGACTCCGGGTGACCATCACCGAGCGGGCGAATCAGGCACCGATCGCGGTGCCTGATGCGCTCACGATCTTCGGGCCGCCGACGCCGCAACAGGTGAACGTACTCGCCAATGACGCTGACCCCGACGAGACGCCTGGTGGCCTGTCGGTCGTGTCGGCGACACGTGTCTCCGGCGATGCGACGGTCACGCTCGAGGGAGCGGTCGTCACGATCTCGCCGCCGACGGACTACGTGGGAGAGGTGATCGTGACCTACACGATCCGCGATGGCGGGGGCCTCACTGCGACGTCCAGCGTCGTGCTCACCGTGCTGGAACCTCTCAACCGGCCACCCGACGCGCGCGACGACGGCGCCGAGGTCGTCAACGGGGGCTCGGTGACGGTCCCGGTCCTCCTGAACGACAGCGATCCCGACGGTGACCCCCTTGCGGTGTCGATCGTGACGGGGCCTGATGCTTCCCTCGGTACGGGGTCGTTGAACGCCGACAAGTCGGTCAGCTTCACTGCCACACCCGGAGCGGCCGGAACCGCCGTGATCGTGTACCAGGTGAGCGATGGTGAGTTGACGGACACCGCGACACTGCGCATCGACGTCCGGGCCTGCTCGGAGTCGTCGCCCATCGCCCGAGACGGGTTCCTGCAGACGGGCTACCGACAGCCGATCGCTGTCGATCTCGGCTCCTTCGGGTCGAACGGAACGATCGTCGATGTGGTCGGGCCCCCTGGGTTCGCCAACGGGACCTACGTTCCGCCCGAGGGTGAGAACGGCACGGTCACCATCAGATACTCGGTCGTCAACGCCTGCCGACTCCGAGCCAGCGGCCAGGTGACGATCGACGTCAACCGGTCGCCGGTCGGCACGACGTCGTCGATCAGTGTGTTCCGCGGTGAAACCCGTGTCGTGCCGGTCACCGACATCGCCACCGATGACGAAGCGCTCACGATCACGACGATCGCCGATGCTCCGGACTGGATCGAGCGAGAACCGGCCCGCCTCGTGATCAGCGCCGCCGTCGACGCGATGTTGGGCACCTCGAGCTTCACTGCGACCGTCGTCGACCCCGGTGGGTTGACCACCGAGGTCGACGTGTCGGTCACCGTGGTCAATCGACCGCCGGTCGCCAACGGCGACAGCGTCGACGTGACGGACGGCGATCCACGGACCGTCGACCTCGTCCGCAATGACACCGATGCGGACTCGAGTGGTCCCCTCGTCATCAGCGAACTTCCGTCGAGCACGTTGAGCTTCTCAGGCGGCGGGACGGGCAGCGTCGCGTTGCTGTCCGACGGACGACGGGTTCGAGTCGATCCCGGCGATGGCCGTGGCATCGCCACGTTCACCTACCGCATCCGAGACGACGACGAGGGTGTCTCGGCGTCGGCCACGGTCACCGTTCACGCCCCGCCGGCGAACCAGCCGCCGGTAGCGAGCGATCAGACGATCTCGGTCAGTGTCGGGACGTCAGCGATCGTCGACCTGCAGGCATCGGATCCCGATGGTCCGTCGCCCCGCCTCGTCGACGCGACGTTCTCCGATCCCAGCGGAGTCGTGACCAGCCGAAGCGGCCTCCAGCTGTCGGTGCTCACGTCGATACCGGGAACGTTCGTGGTCACGTACGAGGTGACCGATGGCGACGCGGCATCGGCGCCGGCCACGTTGACGATCAACGCGTCGTTGCCGCCGGCGACCACGAGTCCGCCGTGATGGGGTCTCGCCTCAGTCCGTGATCGGCGATCGAGTCGACGGCCGAAGCGAGCGCAGACTCAGGCGCCACTGCAGGCGCTGCCACCGGGAGCGCGCCGAGACGACTGCCCGCTCGACCGAGCCGAGACACGAGACCGCATCCGCCGCCAGGATGTCCGGATGACGCGGCGACCCGAACGTCGCTGAGCTCGACAGCGAGGCGAGGCGCCGGAGCTGTGCAGCGGCGCCGGGCACCACCGGGGTGCCCGTTGCTGCGATCTCGGAGTCCGTGGTGGAACTGGCGATGTCGAGGCCGGCGTCGACGAGCGCGTCGGTTGCCGACGCCCAGGCGCCGCGGATCCGCTCGGTC
>JBGSII010000320.1:0-10818 GCA_041742555.1 Ilumatobacteraceae bacterium | reverse complement strand
GCGACGACGGTGGCTCCGCGGCCATTTGCTGCGACGCCGCTCGCTGCGCCGGTCTCGCTGGGCTCCGTGGGCGATGACGTCCGCCGCGTGCAGGAACGGCTGATCGACCTGGGCTTCCAGCCCGGGCCGGCCGACGGCCAGTTCGGCGCTGGAACCCAGCAAGCGGTCTGGGCCTTCAAGAAGCTGATCGGCAGTCTTCCGTGGGAGGAGTTCGCCGCCCGCGACGATCAGACCGTGGTGACCGACGAAGTGTGGCAGCAGATGGCGAACCCGACCGTCCGCTTCCTGCCCAGACGCCCGGGGGCGGGCACCCACGTCGAGGTCTACCTCCCCCAGCAGGTGATGGCGGTGTTCCGCGACGACACGGCCATCTTCATCTCGCACATCTCCTCCGGCGAGCTGGACGCCGACGGCCAGCCGGCCACGTTCTGCGAAACCGCGACATACGACACCGACGAGAACGGAAATCCCTACCCGGAACCGGTCACCAAGCAGGTCTGCGCCGAGGCGAAGTCGCCGGGCGGGGTGTTCTCGTTCCGCCGCTCCTACGACGGCAATCGTGTGAGCCCGCTCGGGGGGATGAAGAACCCGTGGTACTTCAACTACGGCATCGCGATCCACGGAGCCCAGAACGTGCCGACCCGGCCAGCCTCACACGGCTGCATCCGCATCTCGAACTCGCTCGCCGACGTGTTCCCTGACCTCGTCGAGCGCGGCGACCGCGTCTACGTCTGGGGCCACGACGGCAAGGAGCCCGAGCAGTACAGCGAACGCGAGTCCTTGCCGTCGTTCAACCGGCCCGATCCCAACGCCACGACCACGACGTCGACGACGACGACGACAGCTCCCCCGCCGACCACCACAGCACCGACGACCGTCCCGAGGGCGCCAACTGTGACCACGGCGCCTGCCGCTCCGGCAGCGACGACGACCACAGCTCCCTGATCGAGGCCGCTCACACCGAGGTTCCGGTCCGCGCCGCGACGTCAGCCCGGAGAGCGCGAAGCGAGCCACACCATCGACATCGGGCCGACGTCGAGCATCGCCGACGACGTACATCCCTGCCACGGGTCGTCTGCTGCGGCAACCACCGGTCGTTCGCCGCGGTACCCGCTCCCGGTCCACTGCGTCGAGTCGGTGTCGAGCACGGCGGCCCACTCGCCTGCCCACGGCAGACCGACCCGATAGCCAGCCCGCGGAACCGGGGTGAAGTTCGCGAGGCACACCACCGCCGCAGCACCGTCGACATCCCACCGGACGAACGCGAACATCGAGTGGTCCGCGTCGTCGGCATCGAGCCACTGGAAACCGCCGGGATCGAGATCGCGACGCCACAACGCCGGCCACGAGTCGGCGACGGCGTTCACGCGCTCGACGAGGTCGCGAACCCCTCGATGGGTCGCCGATTCGAGCAGGGACCACGGAAGTTCGGCTTGGTCGGTCCACTCGCCCAGCGGCGCGAGCTCCGAACCCATGAACACCAGCGGTGCGCCGGGCATCGCCCACTGCCACGCGAACAGTGCACGGAGCGCAGCGAACTGCTGCCACTGGTCGCCTCCCATCTTCGACAGCAGGCTGCCCTTTCCGTGCACGACCTCGTCGTGGCTGAGCGGAAGGACGAACCGCTCGTCGTAGGCGTACAGCATCGCGAAGGTCATGTCCTGGTGGTGGTGCCGGCGATGGACGGGGTCGAGCGACAGGTAGCCCAGGGTGTCGTGCATCCACCCGAGGTTCCATTTGTGACTGAACCCCAGACCTCCAGCGGCGACCGGCCGGGTGACGCCAGGCCAGGACGTCGACTCCTCGGCGATCACCAACGCGTCCGGGAACTCCTCGCCGACGACCGACGTCAGCTCACGAACGAACGCCACCGCCTCGTTGTTCTCGCGGCCTCCGTCGTCGTTCGGTGACCACTGACCGGAGCCACGCGAGTAGTCGAGGTAGAGCATCGAGGCGACCGCGTCGACGCGAAGTCCATCGACGTGGAACTCGTCGAGCCAGTACAACGCGTTGGCGACCAGGAAGTTGCGGACCTGATTGCGGCCGTAGTCGAACACGTAGGTGCCCCAGTCGGGATGTTCGCCGCGCTGCGGGTCACGGTGCTCGTAGAGCGCTGTGCCGTCGAAGCGCCCAAGGCTCCACGCGTCACGCGGGAAGTGCGCAGGCACCCAGTCGAGGATCACACCGATTCCGCTCTGGTGACACCTGTCGACGAATCGCCGGACGCCGTCGGGCGGGCCGAAGCGTGCGGTCGGAGCGAAGTATCCGGATACCTGGTACCCCCAGGAGCCGCCGTACGGGTGCTCGGCGATCGGCATCAGCTCGATGTGTGTGAACCCGAGCGCGTTGACGTGGTCGACCAGTTCGCCGGCGAAGCGGTCCCACGTGTCGACACCGCGGCGCCACGATCCGAGGTGGACCTCGTACACCCGCAGCGGTGAGGTGGCTGCCGCGACGCCCCCGCGTCGATCCATCCACTCCTCGTCGCCCCACTCGTGATCGGCTGCACGCGGGACCACACTCGCATCGCTCGGAGGCAACTCGGCCTCGCGGGCCATCGGATCGGCCTTGCGCACCAACTGCCCATCGCTCGTGATGATCTCGAACTTGTACCGGTGCCCACTCCGAGCATCAGCGACGACCGCTGCCCAGATCCCGGTCGGGGCGTCGGTTTCGACGCGCCGCAACGGGTGCGGTGTCCAGCCGTTCCAGTCTCCGACGACCGCAACCGACATCGCGTTCGGGGCCCACACCGCGAACCGGACCCCCGACACCGAACCGTCAGCGTCGACGTGGAGGGGCTGGGGACCGAGCAGTTCCCAGAGCCGACGATGGGTGCCCTCACCGAACAGGTGGAGATCGAGCTCACCGATCGGGCGGGCGGCGCTGGCCATCAACCTGCAGGGTACGGCCCGCGCAGCCCAGTGCGTGACCACTCGGGCGTCGAGCCGCCGTGACCACGCGGCCGCTACTAAGGTGCGCGGTCGTGCGCGTGTTGATGTTGTCGTGGGAGTTCCCGCCGCGTTCGACCGGAGGCATCGCAGCGCACGTCGCCGGGCTGGGGACTGCGCTGGCGCAGTCGGGTCACGACGTGGTCATCCTCACCATCGCCGATCGGCCAGCCGAGCTCGAAGCGAAACCACCGGATCTCGTGCGTGTCCGCAGGGCGATGGTGGATCTGCCGTGGCTCCCGCCATCGGAGGCGGTCACCCGCATCGCGTCGGCGAATCACGCCATCACCAAGCTCGGGAGCCGATTCACCGGCGATCTGGAGGGTTGGCGTCCCGACATCGTCCACGGTCACGACTGGCAGCTCGGCTGGGCCGCCGACTCGCTCGCTCATCGCTACGACGTCCCGTTCGTCCTCACGATGCACGGCACCGAACGCGTGCGCCACGGCGGCCAGCTCCCCCTCGGCCACCCGACCGACATCAACTCGATCGAGTGGTGGCTCGCGTTCCAGGCCGACCGGATGATCTCGCCGACCCGATTCGTCGTCGAGCAGTTGATCACCGGGTTCGAGCTCGCCGAGGAGCACGTCGTCCACATTCCCAACGGCATCGATCACGAGCACTGGCGGGCGACGGACTCGCCACGCTTGCCGAGCGGACCACGCCCTCCCCTGGTCGTGTCGTGGGGTCGAGTCCAGTACGAGAAGGGCTTCCAGGTGCTCGCCCGGGCGATGCACCTCGTGCGCGGTCGCGTCCCCGACGTCACCAGCGTGATCGCCGGACGCGGGAGCTATCTGCCCGAACTGCAGACCCAGATCGACGTCGAGGGGGTCAGCGACATCGTCGAGTTGCCGGGCTTCCTCAACGATGCCGAACTCCGCCAGCTCGTCCACCGGGCAGGTTGTGTCGTGATCCCGTCGCTCTACGAGCCCTTCGGGATCGTCGCCCTCGAGGCGCTCGCCGCGGGGGCTCCACTGATCGTGGCCAGAACCGGCGGTCTCGCCGAGTTGATCAACGGCACGAATGCCGGTGTCACCTTCGAACCGGGCAACCCCGACGACCTCGCCGACGCGATCGAGCAGGTCCTGACGAACCACGAGCTCGCCAACATCCTCGTCTCGAACGCGCGCGACCTGGTCGAACACAGGTACCGCTGGGCAGCGATCGCTCGAACCACATCCGAGCTCTACCAGCACGTCGTGGCCAATCGACCAACCACGTCGCGCTGATCGGAGCGGGCACAACCGTTGGTGACGGGCGCGTGAACGAATACGCGTCCCCACCAGGAGCTCTCGGGCGAGTCGATATCGTCACCGTGCAATGCGCCCCGCACATCAGTTCACCGTCGTCAGCAACGTTCCCGACTCGCTCCGGGCGATCGAACCGCTGGCCGCCAACCTGCACTGGGCCTGGGACCGGCAGCTGGCGCGATTGTTCGACCGCCTCGACGGAACACCCGATGGTCGTTCCTGGCGTGTGTCGGGCCAGCATCCGGTCGACCTCGTTCGCCGAACCTCACCGGCCTGCTGGGAGATGCTGGCCGAGGACGAGCAGTTCATCGAACAGCTCGGCCGTGCGCAAGAGCGCCTCGACGACGTGCTCGACGGCTCGAGCTGGTTCGCCCGCAGGAAGGCCGACGGCGACACCGCACTCGAATCGGTCGCGTACTTCTCGCCCGAGTTCGGCATCACGGAGGCCGTCCCGCAGTACTCCGGTGGGCTCGGCGTGCTCGCCGGCGATCACCTGAAGGCATCGTCCGACCTGGGTATCCCGCTGGTGGGTGTCGGCCTGCTCTATGCCGAGGGCTACTTCCATCAGCTGCTCGACAACGACGGTTGGCAGCAGGAACGCAACGAGCGCATCGATCCTGACGGGCTCGGTCTGTACCCGACCGGCGTCGAGGTGGTGGTCGAACTCGCCGACGTACCGGTCACCGTCCGTGTGTGGCGGGCCGAGGTGGGCAGGGTGCGACTCTTCCTGCTCGACACCAATGTCGCGTCGAACCCGCCGGAGGCCGTCGCCGTCACCGACCGGCTCTACGGCGGCGACGAGCAGCATCGACTCCGCCAGGAGATCATCCTCGGCATCGGCGGCGTCCGTGCCCTGCGGGCACTCGACATCCACCCGCAGGTCTTCCACACCAACGAAGGTCACGCCGGATTCCTCGGCCTCGAACGAATTCGCGAATGGGTCGACCGTGGACTCAGCTTCGACGAGGCGATCGAAGCGGTCCGGGCGGGCAGCCTGTTCACGACCCACACCCCCGTCCCTGCCGGGATCGATCGGTTCCCGAGGCAGCTGATCGAGAAGTACTTCACGACATTCGCCGACGAGTGCGGGGTGACCATCGATCGGCTGATCGCCGTGGGCCAGAGCGAGACCGAGAACGACAAGTTCAACATGGCGATCATGGGCCTGCGCCTCGCGGCGTTCTCCAACGGCGTGGCCCGCCTCCACGGCGAGGTCTCACGCCAGATGTTCGGCGACCTCTGGCCCGGGCTCCCCAGCCGCGAGGTGCCGATCGGCCACGTCACCAACGGCGTGCACGCACGCACCTGGGTGAGCGACCGTGTCGACGAACTGCTGTCGCAGATGGTCGGCGACGAGTGGCACCTCGCCGAGGAGCACGACTGGGAACGGGTCCGGCACATCGATCATCGCGAGATCTGGAACGTCCGCAACGAAGGTCGGCGAGAGCTCGTCAACATGGTTCGCGCTCGCCTCGGTGGTCTGCTCCTCGATCCGGACGTCCTCACCATCGGATTCGCGCGTCGCTTCGCGACCTACAAGCGCTCGACGCTGCTGCTCGGACAGCTCGAACGACTCCGCGCACTGCTGCTCGACGTCGATCGACCGGTCCAGTTCGTCTTCGCCGGAAAGGCCCATCCCGCCGACCAGCCCGGCAAGGAGCTGATCCGTGAGATCAATCGGCTCACCCGCGATGCGCACGTCGGCCACCGGTTCGTGTTCATCCCCGACTACGACATCGGAATCGCGAGGACGATGTACCACGGCTGCGACGTCTGGTTGAACACCCCACGGCGCCCCATGGAAGCGTGCGGGACGTCGGGAATGAAGGCGGCCCTCAACGGGGGTCTCAACTGCTCGATCCGCGATGGGTGGTGGGACGAGATGTCCGATGGCTCGAACGGCTTCGACATCGCGTCGTTCGACGACGATCCGGATCTCGACCGCCGCGACCGCCGCGAGGCGGACGCGGCGTTCACGGTCATCGAGAACGAGATCGTGCCGCTGTTCTACGGGCGCCATGACGACGGGCTCCCCCACGGCTGGATCGAGAAGATCACGACCAATTGGGCAACGCTCGGCTGGAAGGTCATCGCCGGGCGGATGGTGCGCGACTACGTCACGACGTTCTACGAGCCGGCCGCGCTCGGGACGAGCACGATGACCGCCGATCAAGGTCGGCCGGCACGCGATCTCGCGGCGTGGAAGCAACACGTTGCCGTGAGCTGGCCCGACGTCGGTGTGACCCTGGTCGACGAGGGCGTCGACATCGACGGCCGAGCAGCCGGCACCTCGATCGATGCGGCAGCCGAACTCGACTCGGCGGGGCTCGAACGCGACTCGATCGTCGTGCAATTGCTGCACGGCCCGCTGCTCGCCGATGGGTCCTTCGACGAGACGAAGTTGAGCGTCCTGCCGATGACCGAGGGCGACGACGGGCGATTCCGGACGTCGTTCGTTCCGGACCGGGCGGGGCGCTGGGGCATCGCCGCCCGGGCGATGCCGACACATCCGAATCTCCGCGGACCGTTCGACACCGGCCTCGTCGCCACCGGCTGACCTCGCACCGACGGCGGCCGCGCCGCGATGAGTGGCGCGGTCGGCGACGACCTTCGTCGCTGATCGATCGCTCGAATTCGCCACGACCGGCCGGCGACGCCTGGATAGTCTTCGAACGATGACGACGTCACCGCCCGACGTGGCGCCGGTCACCCTCCCCGATCCGCCGTCACCGAACACGCTGTTCTTCGCCTTCGGGGGACTGATGGCCAGCCTCGCGGCCGGCTACGGCGTGCTGTTCACGATCGTCGACGACTATCGCGACGAGTACGGCATCAGCGAGACTGCGATCGGGATCGTGATCGGGATCGGTTTCGCCGCCGCGTTCCTGTCGCAGGTCCTGATCGCTCCGCTCGCCGACCGCGGGCACGCCCGGCGAGTGGTGTTGTTCGGCGTCGCCATCAACATCATCGGGCTCTTGCTGATGGGCTTCAGCACGACGCTCATCCCGATTCTCGTCGGGCGGTTCATCTCCGGAGTGGGCATCGGTGCTGCGATCCCGGCGGCGCGGCGAATCGTCATCCTCGCCGATCCCAACCACCTCGGCCAGAACCTCGGTCGCCTGCTCGCCGCCGACGTGTTCGGCTTCGCACTCGGACCGGCGATCTCTGCGCTGCTCGTCGGACCGTTCGGGATCCCGGCCCCGTTCGTCGTGGTCGCGACCGCGACCGCCGTCCTCCTGCCGTTCGTGGCGAGGGTGCAGGTCGCCGAGAGCACGTCCCCGCCCAAACGCCGGCTGGCCGTCGACCTGCTCGCGATCCGGCCGTTCGCCGGAGCGGTGGTGTTCGGCGCCGCGCTCTTCGTCATGATCGGGTCGTTCGACGCATTGTGGGCGGTGGTTCACAAGGATCTCGGCACCAACGAGTGGATCGCCAACCTCGGCATCACGCTGTTCGCACTGCCGCTGATCGTGCTCGGACCGCCCGGCGGCCGTATGGCGCAGGTCCATGGGCCCTTCCGGGTCGCGGTGATCGGTCTGTCGCTCGGGGCACTGTTCATGTCGCTGTACGGCGTGCTGCCATCCGGGACGTGGATCTTCGCGGTGGCGATGATGCACGCCATCGCCGACGGGCTCACCGTGTCCAGCAGCGGCGTCGCCGTCGGCATGGTGGTGCCCGAGGAACGCCAGGCCGGCGCTCAAGGCGTGCTCGGCGCCGCTCAAGCGCTCTCGGCCGGGATCATGGCGGTGATCACCGCGACGCTGTACGACAACTTCGGCCGGACGACTGCCTACCTCGTGTGCAGCGCAGTCATGCTGATGTTCGTGGCGGCCGGCGCCTGGCTCTCACGATCGGCGTGGTCGCTCAAGCGCCCGCTGCACGTCGACACGCCGATCGACCTCCCGGTCTGACGGGGTACCGATCCACGGACCGGATCGGCAAGACTCGGGCGATGGCCGATCTCCTGACCCTCGAACGACGCCCCGACGGCGTCGCCCTGATGACGCTCACGAACGGCAAGGTCAACGCGCTGTCGACTGACCTCCTCGCCGAGATCCGTGCGTGTGCGCTCGAGCTGACGTCGAACCCGCCGGGCGCAGTGGTCGTCACCGGCGGTGACCGCTTGTTCGCGGCTGGTGCGGACATCTCGCAGTTCGGTGGACCGGACGAGGCGGCCACGATCGGTGCCGCCTTCCACGAGGCGCTCGATGCTGTGGCGGCGATTCCCCGCTTCGTGATCGCCGCGATCAGTGGATACGCCCTGGGCGGCGGATGCGAACTCGCGCTCGCCTGCGACTACCGGATCGTGTCCGACAGGGCCGTGTTCGGACAACCCGAGATCCTGCTCGGGATCATCCCGGGAGGCGGAGGCACCCAGCGGCTGCCTCGACTCGTCGGTCCGAGCCGTGCGAAGGAGATGTGTCTCACCGGGCGCCAGGTGCGCGCCGACGACGCGCTGCGCATCGGGTTGGCCGACGAAGTGGTCGCGCCGGAGGCGCTGATGGAGCGCTCCCTGGCGCTCGCCGCCGAGGTGGCCGCTGGACCTCTGCTCGCCCACGCGATCTGCAAACGGGTGATCGATGACGGCCTCGATGTGTCGCTCGCCGACGGACTCCGACTCGAACGGTCGGGCTTCGTCGAGGTGTTCCGCACCGACGATGCCCGGACCGGCGTCGCCAGCTTCCTCGAGCACGGCCCGGGCAAGGCCACGTTCAGCGGTCACTGACCTTCCACCCCGGCAGCGATGAGCGAACCTGACCGTGGACGCGTGCTTCGCTCATCGCAACGACACACCGCCTGCCCGCGATGAGCGAACCTGACCGTGGACGGACGCTTCGCTCATCGCAGCTCGGGGAGGCTTGACGGAGTTGAGACTCCAGGGGGTCACACATCTGCCGATACCACAGCATGAAGTCGCGACTCCTCCATCTCCGTCGGCAGACGTCGTACGCAGGCCCGCTGGTGTTCGTCGCCCTCGCTGTGGTGATGCTGTCGATGTGATCGGCGGCTCGCAGCGCCTCAGGCGTCGACGGCCGCAAGCATCTCGTCGGCGGCGGTCCACGGATCGGTGACCCGTTCGGCGACCTCCGCGGTCAGCTCGTCCCACCGCTCACCGGAGCAGATCTGACGTGCCCGGCGCCCGAGACGCTGGGCGACGATCTCGCGGAGTTCCTCGCCGAGGCGGAACTCGCGGCGAACGCGAAGGTCCCCGGACTGCTCGGCGTGGGCACGATGAGCCAGCACGGCGTCCCACAACGCTGGCACGCCCTCCCCGGTGGAGCCGACCGTCGCGACGATCGGGGGGCGCCACGAATCAGGGGGAAGATCGGAGAGATCGAGCATCTGCATCAGGTCGCGGCTGGTCTCCTCGACTCCCTTGCGGTCGGCCTTGTTGATCACGAAGACATCGGCGATCTCCATCAACCCCGCCTTGTTCGCCTGCACGCTGTCGCCCCAGCCCGGGTTGACGACCACGACGGTCGTGTCGGCTTTGCCGGCGACCTCGACTTCGACCTGCCCGACGCCGACGGTCTCGACGAGAATCCACTTGCGTCCGATGGCGTCGAGCAACCGAACCGCCTCGGGCGTCGCGAGCGACAATCCGCCGAGGTGGCCCCGCGTCGCCATCGACCGGATGAACACACCCGGATCGGTGGCATGGTCCTGCATACGCACGCGATCGCCGAGGATCGCCCCGCCCGTGAACGGAGACGAAGGATCGATCGCCAGCACAGCGATCTCGAGATCCTGCGCACGAAGATGGCCGATGATCGAGCTGGTGAGCGTGCTCTTCCCGGCGCCCGGGGCGCCGGTCAGACCAACAGTGTAGCCGGAGCCGCTCAACGGGTACGCCAGCCGCCCGATCGTCCTGGCGTCGTCGTCTCCCCGCTCGATCAGCGACAGCAGGCGTGCGAGCGAGCTGCGGTCGCCATCCAGCGCCGACCGGAAGAGATCGGGGGCAGGAAGTTGACGACGGCTCACGTGAGCGACCTCACGCTGCCTCAGCGGCGGTGAGATCGATGACCGCGGTGACCCCGTCCACACGGTCGCGCATGATGCGTTCGACCCCGGCCTTCAGGGTCTGGTTCGACGAGGGACACCCGGCACAGGCACCGATCAACTCGACCGACACCAGCCCGGTGACCTCGTCGACATCGCGCAACACGATGTCGCCACCGTCGGCCTGGAGGGCGGGGCGGATGATCTCGATGGTGGCTTCGACCTGGTCGCGCATGGCGATGACCATTCAATCAGCCATGCCCGTACGATTCCCAGGCGTGAACGTGGCGGCGTCAGCGACCCCCATCCTGTTGGCCCATCAGGGCGGCTGGGACGAGATCCTGCTGATCGCCGGCCCGATCGTCGTGATCATGGGGTTGCTGTGGCTTGCGAAGCGTCGCGTCGATCACGCCGCGTCGATCCATGGGCCGGGCGGTGAACGTGGCGGGGCCGACAGCGACTGATCGAACGTCCGTGTCGAGCAGTGGCGCGATGACGCGGTGTCAACGGCGCGAGATGTGGGCGCCGACCGCTGCGAGCCGGCCCACCAGATCGTCGTAGCCGCGGTCGATGTGGTGGACGCCGGTGATCTCGGTCTCGCCCTCCGCCGCGAGCCCAGC
>JBGSII010000319.1:0-6161 GCA_041742555.1 Ilumatobacteraceae bacterium | reverse complement strand
AGCGCCATTCACGAGCTCGCCAGCTGCTCGCCGACGCCGTCGTGGCGATCGGACCGATCGGTGCCGAGCCGTCGTGGCGGTGGCCGGAACCGCGACTGGCATACGCCAATGCAGCCGTTGCCGAGGCGTTGATCATCGCTGGCCACGCGCTGGGACGCGGCGAGGTGCTCGACGACGGGCTGACGTTGCTGGCGTGGCTCCTCGACCGTCAGATCGTCGATGGACATCTGTCGGTGGTGCCCGTCGGTGGCGCCGGCCCGAGCGATGGTGCGCCCGCCTTCGACCAGCAACCGATCGAGGTCGCAGCGCTCGCCGACGCGTGTGCACGTGCTTGCGATGTGACTGGCGATGGCGACTGGAGCCGTGGCGTCGACCTCTCGATCGACTGGTTCGAGGGCGCCAACGACCTCGGAGTGCCGATGTCGGACCCCATCACGGGTGGCGGCTTCGACGGCCTCACCCCGAACGGCCCGAACCTCAATCAGGGTGCCGAGTCGACGTTGGCACTGATCACGACGATGCAGCACCGCCGGCCCACCTCCGGTTGACCCACGCTCTGGCTGGCGAATGGTGATGCCGGTACGGAGCGGCGCTAGGAGCTCAGGCGCTCGAGCAGATCTGCGAGGGGAATCGTTGCCACCGCGGCGCCGACGTCGGCGTAGCCGTACGGCAGGATCAGGTGGTCGGCGTGGATCATGCTGCCGCACGAGTAGACGACGTTGGGGACATATCCCTCGCGTTCGTCGGCGTCGGGGCTGAGCAGCGGATCGGAGAGATGGCCGAGCACCCGTGTGGGGTCGTCGAGATCGAGCAGGAGTGCGCCAAGCGTGTAGCGACGCATCGGCCCCACGCCGTGGGTGATCACGAGCCATCCCGCCTCCGTCTCGAGCGGTGATCCGCAGTTGCCGAGCTGCATCAGCTCCCAGGGGCGTTTCGGCTCCTGGATGGACGTCGCCTCCGTCCAGACCCGGACGTCGTCGGACGTCATGATGAAGTTGTTCACGTTGTCCTGGCGACCGAGGGCGACGTAGCGGCCACCGATACGCCTCGGGAACAGTGCGATGCCCTTGTTGTGCGCCGCCCGACCGCTGAGCGTCGTCACCCGGAACTCGGCGAAGTCGTCGGTCTGGAGCAGTTGCGGGAGGATCTTCTGGCCGTCGAAGGCCGTGTACGTGGCGTAGTAGGTGGCAGCCCCGTCGTCGTCGACGAATCGGACGAAGCGAGCGTCCTCCATGCCGTGGCTCTCCGTGGGTCCGCTGGGGAAGAGCACTCGTTCGGACACCTCGGTCGACGCCGGGAACACCACCCGGTAGTTGGACGATGCAAGCCAGTGCAACAGCCGAGTGGTCTCTCCCGAGATCGACCGCTCGAACCCGTCGTGTTCGACCGATCGGATTGCCGCTTCCAGCGCCTGCATCGAGAAGCGTTGGTCGAGGGCGGACAGGACATGTTCCGCGACCTCGTTGATCATCCCCACGTCGCGCAGCTTCTGGGTGAACAACGCCTTGTCGAGGTCGTGCGATGTTCGTTCACCGGTCATCGCGTAGCGGCTGGGGGCGTCGATGCGCACGGCGGCGTCCGCGTCCACGACGCCGGTGCGGAATTCGATCGCCGAGATGTGGCCTTCGCCGATCGCTCGCAGACTCATGAGGAAGCGAAGCTCACCGGTGCCCAGCGCCGACTGATCGGGGCTGACGACGATGGACGGATTGCCGAGTGCGGCCGACTCGATCGAGTACTCGTGCGTGAAGTAGGCGCCGATGAGCTGACGACGCTCGTCTGTTGCAGTCCGGTCGCTCGCGCTGGCCCCGCCAAGGCTGACGAGAGAGGGCTCGACGGCGCCGAAGGCGCGCACGAACACGGCGTCGAGATCCCGATGCCGGTCGGCGAACAGCGTGCGGGCGGTGCCGAGCGTCGTGGCGACGTCGCTGTCCGACATCGCCATGATGCGCGAGAGCACCGCCTGGACGCGTGTCGAGCCGTCCGCGTACACCTCTTCACGCGGCAGGAACAGCTTCGTGATCACCCGGCGCGGGTCGGGGGTGAGACGTGTCGTCGGCCAGCGAGTCATCCGGAGTGGTTCCATGGCAATCCCCGGCTCTCGTTGTCGATCGCGGTGTCGGAGTGACACTCGCTTGACGATCGTACCCGGTCGGCGCTGATCGTCGAGCTGCACGCGGACGACCGCCGAACCCTCCCGTTCTCAGCGGAATAGGTCTCGCCGTCCGACACGCATTCCGCAGAGACGTGCCAAGCGACGAACGAGGCGTGGCGCCGATCGATGAGGACGCCGTTGGCCGACGCGTCAGGGGCGGTCCGGGACCCAACTCTCCGCGTCGAGCGTTGCGCCCAGCTTGCGCACGTGCTCGAGAAATCGGTCGCGCTCACTGTCGGCAGCGCCGGCGGCCAGGGCGACGTACAGGCCATGGCGAGCTGCGACAGCGAAGCCGTCGTCATCGAGGCGACCGGTGCTCCAGAGATTCATCGCTCCCATGTACGACACGTAGATCTGTCGAGCGAGGCCGGCGGCGTCGATGTCGGCGCGGAGGATCCCGAGCTGTTGCGCCTCGCGCATCGCGACCACCTGGAACTCCGACGGGTCGACGAGGTCGTCGCCGGTCCCCGACGCCTTCGGCGCCAGCCGCACGATCTGGCGGAATGCAGTCGAGTCCGCAACGAACGCCTGCACCGTCTGGTCGACGACGAGTTCGGCCGCCGAGATCGGATCGGTCGGATCCAGTTCGGCCAACGAGTCGGCCAGTTCCGTGAGGATCCGGGCGACCACGGCGCGCACGACGTCATCGCGTGTGCCGATCAGGTTGTAGACGGTCGCCGGCGCCACGCCCGCGTGTGCGGCGATCTCCTCGGTCGTGACCTGATCAGACGGGCGTTCGGCGAACAATGCCACCGTCGCGTCGAGAATCGCCTCACGTCGCTTGGCCTTGTTCGCGTCCCGCAGTCCGGCCATTCGTCGAGTCTGCTCGCGTGCGACGTGGTCCTCCAACAAGACGCTCCTTGACCTCGAACGATAATTAGAGTGAACTCTAGAAATGCGCCACGACGAACAGGTCCGCCTGATCAAGCAACTCTGTGTCCACCTCGACGCCGGCACGACCGTCGACGCCGGGGGGCACCGGTACCTGCCGACCAGCGACTACACCGACCCCGAGCTCGCGGCTCGCGAGTGGAGCGAATTCTTCACGGGGACACCGCAATGCGTCGGGCTGTCACTCGATCTTCCCGAACCCGGCTCGTTCCTGACCAACAACGATCTCGGCATCCCGATCCTGGCGACCCGCGACGACGACGGTGTGTTCCGGGCCTTCGTCAACTCGTGTCGTCACCGAGGTCCGATGGTGGAGACCGAGGAGCGCGGCACCAAGCGTCGCTTCACGTGCCCGTTCCACTCGTGGTCGTACGACACGGGCGGCGACCTGGTCGGCCTGCCGAAGCCCGAGCACTTCGGCGAGCTCGACCGGACCTGCTTCGGGCTTCGGCCGCTGGCCGCCGAGGAGCGCCACGGGCTGCTCTTCGTGCACCCCGACCCCGACGCGACGATCGACCTCGATCAGCTCCTCGGCGATTGGTTCAATGACGAGTTCCCCACGTGGAACTTCGATCGCATGCAGCCGCTCACGCGAGACGCGTACGACACGCCGTGCAATTGGAAGCTCGCCATGGACACCTTCGGCGAGACATATCACTTCCCCGTGCTGCACCGCGACACGATCAACAACGGCTTCCACGGCAACGTGCAACTGCACGACGAGGATGCTCATCTCCACCGGATGATCCTGTGCAAGCGCAACATCGATCACATGCGACTCCTTCCCGAGGAGCAGTGGGACATCACCGTGGCGGGGTTGCCGGTGTACTGGATTTTCCCGAACGTGATCCTGATGCCGTTCGATGCTGGTGTGTTCCTCGTGCGCGCCTATCCCGATCGTCGGGATCCCGGTCGCCACCTCAGCCGCGTCGACTTCTACGTGAAGCCCGACATCGAGGGGATCGACGACAAGGTCACCGACTTCCTGGCCGACATCGCCCACAACTTCGCGAACATCATCCGCGACGAGGACTACGTGATGGGCGCATCTCAGCAGGCGGCCGCCAACGGCGCGTCGTTGGACTTCGTCGTGTTCGGGCGCAACGAACCGACGTTGCACCACTACCACAACACGTACCGAGTCATGCTCGGTGAGGATCCGCTGCCGCTGCGGGTCACCGAATCTGCCAGCTGAGCCGATCCCCGCTCAGCGAGCGGATTGGGGCTCAGTCCGCCAGGAGTTCGCGGATCTCCACCGTGCCGCCCGCCTCGTAGGTCGGGTTGCCGTCGAGGAACGTTGCGGCGTCCTCGAGGTTCGCCGCGCTGACCACGAGGTATCCCGCGAGATGGTCCGAGCGCGCTCCCGGCGGTCCCGGCGACCGGAATGCTGTTCCTCCACCGAGGCTGCTTCCGCCGTCGAACCGACCCGACTCGCGCAGCCGGGCCAGGTACCGGCCCCAGAGGTCGCCGTCCTCGGCGACCTCGGTGTCATCGTGCATCAGGAGCATGAACTGCGTCATGGAACGTGAGTCTGCCGGTTCACAGGATGCGTCGTGCGTGAACGATGGCTCGCAGCACCCGAGCTGCGGAAGGGGTTCAGCCCTCGTGAAGCTTCGACCGCAGCACCGGGTCGGTCTGGGCCTGCGCTTCGAGGTCGTCGGCGATCTCGTCGAGCGACTCGTGGGCGGCACCTGGGTGTGCCGCATCCTCCTCGGCACGGATCCGCCGAGTCATCACGACCTTGCGGACGACCAGCGCGACCAGCAGCACGCCGATGAGGACCACCACGACCGTCTGGAACGGTTCGGTGTAGTCGAGGATGCGCTCCCACTGGTCAGCCAGGGCGTAGCCCGCGGAGACGAGGACCGTGTTCCAGACCAGGCTCCCGATCAGGGTGAAGATCGTGAACGAGACGAGCGGCATGCGGCGAAAGCCGGCGGGGATCGAGATCAACGAGCGGATGAGCGGGATGCAGCGGCAGACGAGCACTGCCGAGCGAGACCGACGGTCGAACCACCCTTCGGCGCGATCGAGGTCGGTCTCGCCGAAGCCGATCCACGTCCCGTATCGGATCACGATGGCGCGCACCCGCACCGGGCCGATCGCCGCCGAGAGCCCGTACAACACCCACGCGCCCACGACCGACCCGATCGTGGCTGCGATGATCATGCCGACGACCCAGGCGTCACCTTGCGATGCGGTGTAGCCGGCGAGACCCAGCACGACCTCGGACGGGATCGGAGGGAAGACGTTCTCGAGGGCGACGAGCATCGCCACGCCGAAGTAGCCGAGCCGCTCGACGATGTCGGTGGCCCACTCGGTCAGATTCTCCAGCATTCGCTCCAAGCATACGGTCGAGCGTCGACTCGAAGGCGTCGCCGTCCGCGGGATGGGACGCCGAGCCGACCCAGCGATTGCACGACGTGACGGTCGCGTGATCGAACCGCAACAGCCCGAGTCGGATCACTCGAAGCGGATCAGTCGAGTCGGGGCGGGAACCCGAAGCGCTCGAACACCTCGCCACCGAGGAACGCGTGGACGGCCTCGATGCGCTCGCCGCGCAGCTCGAGCACCTGCAGCGCCCACGGTGTGTGGCCGCCGGCGGGATCGACCCGGTACTGGGCGAACGCAGGGCAGCCGTTGGCGTGACCCGGCAACAACCTCGAACCGGCGCACTCGATGCCTGGACCGGCGTACCACGCGATGAGATCGTCACGTCCCTGCAGCCACATGGCGTACGGCGGCATGGTCTGGATGACGTCGGCGTGCAGCAGCTGGGCGAGCGCGTCCATGTCGTAGCGCTCGAAGGCGTCGACGAACTGTGCCAGCAGGTGTGCCTGGTCGTCGGACAGCGGCGTCGTCGGCGCAGTCGACGGAGCTGACGCGAGCGTTGAGCGAGCGCGTTGGAGCGCACTGTTGACCGATGCGGTCGAGGTGTCGAGCAGATCGGCCACCTCGGTCGCCGGCCAGCGGAGCACGTCGCAGAGCACCAGAGCGGCGCGTTGGCGAGGAGGAAGCTGCTGAAGTGCGCTGATGAAGGCCAGCCGAATCGTGTCGCGCGCGGCCGCGACGTCGGCGGGGTCGGCGTCGAGGTCGATCACCGCGGAGTCCGAGA
>JBGSII010000318.1:0-32042 GCA_041742555.1 Ilumatobacteraceae bacterium | reverse complement strand
CGGGTCGAGCTCGGCGGTCACCGAGGCGGGGACCGTGGCGATGAGACGGGCGCCGTCGCCGCCGTACCAGCCGATCCGGTACACGTCGACGCGGAAGTCGGCTGGCGCGGACGGGTCCAGCTCACCACCCGGCCCGGTGGGATCACCGACCTTGAACTCGACGCTGCCGCCTTGGTCGACACTCACGTCGGTCGCGAAGCCCTGGATCGACGGATCGCCGGCGCCGACGACATCCCACTCGCTTGCTGGGCTCCCGGCCAAGGTGTTCTCGAGGACGATGGGTGAGATGGCGGCAGCCTGCTCACGCAGGACGACGATCGACACTGCCGCGGTGACCGTCATGATCGCCGTTGCGATGGCGACCGAACGCCGCGACATCCTGTTCATGGAGACCCCCTCTTCGTCGCTCAGCGGCACACCTCGACGACCCGTGGAGAGTAGGAGTTGTGGTCATGCAGTAGAACCAATGTCGGGCGAACTGTCGATGAACACTCAGCGCAGCAGCGGCTCTGAGTGCAGGACCCGCCGCCAACAGTGGTTTCGACCCCGGTTCAGGGCTCGAACACGTGCCAACAGGCGTTGACGTCGAGGTCGATCTGTCGTCGGAGATGGAGCCCTGCTCGAACCGGTGAACGCGGGTCAGCCCGAGTGGGCCCGCACGAACGCGGAACTAGGACGCGGCGTAGTAGCGGAAGATCACCTCGGCGACGCACGACGGCTTGGACGCACCTTCCACCTCGAACACGAACTCCTGGGTGACCTGTGCACCGCCGGCGATGTCCTCGACGGACACGAGCGTGACGCCGAGGCGCAGCTTCGAGCCGACCGGAACCGGTGACGGGAAGCGGATCTTGCCCGCGCCGTAGTTGACGCCCATCGCGACACCGGAGACCCCGAAGATCTGCGGCGACAGCATCGGGCCGAGCGACAGGGTCAGGTAGCCGTGGGCGATCGGACCACCGAACGGGCCTGCCTTTGCTCGTTCGGGATCGACGTGGATCCACTGGTGGTCACCTGTTGCATCGGCGAAGGTGTTCACCTGCTCCTGGGTGATCTCGACGTACGGCGAGTAGCCGAGATGCTCGCCGACGAGCGTCTTGAGTTCATCGATGCCGTTGATCATGCGGGTCATGGACCCGAGCTTGGCAAACTGGGACGGTGACCGACGAAACCGACGACCTGTCCCGAACGCTGCATGGCGGCGAGGCGGACTTCCGGTCCGGCTTCGTCACCTTCGTGGGACGGCCGAACGTCGGCAAGTCGTCACTCGTCAACGCGATCTGCGGCCGCAAGATCAGCATCGTGTCGGACAAACCGCAGACCACCCGGCACCGCATCATGGGCGTGCTGAGCCGGCCAGGTTCGCAACTCGTGTTCGTCGACACCCCTGGCCTGCACAAGCCGGTGACCGCACTCGGAGAACGTGTCAACGCAACGGCGCTCGACAGCGTCGGTGACGTCGACGTCACCTGCCTGGTGCTCGACGCGACCCACGCCTTCGGAAAGGGTGACCGTTGGGTCGCCGATCGGCTCGATGTCACGTCCTCGATCGTGATCGTCAACAAGGTCGACGTCGCCAGCCGCAAGCAGGTGCTCTCGATGCTCGGCGCTGCGAGCGGCCTCGGAGCGCAGGCGTACTTCCCGGTGTCGGCCGTCACCGGTGAAGGCGTCGGTGCGCTCGTGGCCGATCTGACGGACCGGATGCCAGTGGGACCCCGCTACTTCCCCGACGACGAGGTGTCCGACCTCCCCGAGGAGCGGTGGGTCGCCGAACTGGTCCGTGAACAGCTGCTGGCGGTGACTCGTGACGAGTTGCCGTACTCGATCGCCACCCAGGTGGTCGAGTGGGAGTGGCCCCGCATCCGCGTCGACATCGTCGTCGAACGTGACAGCCAGAAGGGGATGGTGATCGGCAAGGGCGGCCAGATCCTCAAGCAGGTCGGCGAGCGTGCCCGTGCACAGTTGCCCAAGGGGGTGTACCTCGAGTTACGTGTGAAGGTCGACAAGGACTGGCAGCGCCGTCCCGAGCGCGTCGAGCGCCTCGGCTACTGATCCGAGCCCGACGAGTCGACTCAGGGATCGTCGTCCGTCGTCGCGGAGGATTCGAGTGGCGTCGCCTCCGGCGGATCGGTGGTGGACGTGACCCCTGGCGGGGGACTCGCGAGCAGGATGACGTAGTCGTCGTACGACAGGGGTTCACCGACATCAGACAGCAGACTGTTGCCCTTCTTGACCGAGATCGGCTGGCCGTCGATCGTGAAGGTCACGAGCCCGACTCGGCGAAGGCTGCTGATCATGGTCATCACGATCTGGCCGATCGCTTCGGTCTGTCGCGTGGTCGGGATTCCGGCGAACGTGGTCGGATCGAGGTCGACGGTGAGCACGCCGCGCTCCTCGCTCGAGCTCTTGATCAGGCCCGGTTCGATGAGCGACGTGAGTGCGACGCCTTCCGGTGGCCCACTTTCGAGGATGTCGGCGATCTGCTCGGCCGAGAACGGCGGCGGAAGATCGACGACGACGGGCTGGAGTTTGTTCCTGGTGGTCAGGAAGTAGAACTCCGCCGGCTCGAGACGAACGGGGGTCGTCGTGGTTGCGATCGTGTCTGGAGCCGCAGGGGTCGTCGTGGTCGTCGTGGTCGTCGTGGACGTGGTCGTCGACGTCGCGTCGAGTCCGAAGGGGTCCTCTGCGGGCGGAATCGCCGAGAACGTGTCGTCTCCCGTCGGCACGCCACAACCAGCAGCGAACGACCCGAGCAGAGCAACCGCTGCGAGTACCGGCCAGCGTGATCTGCTCATGTCGACGTGTCCGCCCGGGTCACCCGGTCCGGAAGCTCGACGACGAATCGTGCACCGCCTCCGATGCGGTCCTGTACCCACGCAGTTCCGCCCATGGCCGCAGCGTGCTCGGCGACGAGCGCGAGGCCGAGGCCGGTGCCGATGCGGTGACGGGCTGCAGAACCGCGGGCGAATCGTTCGAAGATCCGTTCCCGCTCGCTCTGCGCGACTCCCGGGCCACCGTCCTCGACGGCGATGCGGAACCGCCCGGGCGTAGCTGCGGTGAGTTCGATTCGCAGAGCTCCACCGCCATGGTTGCGCGCATTCTCCAGCAAGTTGCCGAGAATACGCTCGAAGCGGACCTTGTCGAGCGCGACCTCCTTCGGTGTGCCGTTCGCGACGACGATCGGGACGTCGGGTTCGCCGAATCGGGCCGCGACTCGTTGCGTCAGGTCGACGAGTGTCACCTCTTCGACGTTGAGGTCGGTCGCCCCTGCGTCGATCCGAGCGAGTTCCAGGAGGTCGATCACCATGCTGTCGAACCTGCGTACTTGATCGACGACCACGTCGAGCGCCTGTTGTGTCCGTTCCGGGATGTCTTCGCGCCTGCTGTCGAGGACCTCGACCGCCGCGGTCAGCGCCGTGATCGGCGATCGCAGTTCGTGGCTGACATCCGAGGCGAATCGAGCCTCGCGTTCGATACGCGCCTGGACCGCGTCCGCCATGTCGTTGAACGATCCGGCGAGCCGGTCGAGATCCGGGTCGGATTCGGACGCGAGACGGGTGTCGAGGCCGCCCGAGGCGATGTCGGCCGCCGCGTCGGCGACCTGGCTCAACGGGCGCAGGAGCCGACGGCTCGTCGCGAGTCCGAAGAGCGTTGCCAGCACGACGGTGCCGATCACCCCGAGGACCAGCGCCGTGAGGATCGCGGTGAGCGTGTCGGTGGTCTCGGCGAGCGGGAACGCCTCGAAGTAGCCGGTGTCGTACTCCGCGATGTAGACGCCCACGGTGACGTAGTCGGATCCGTCGATCGTGGCGTTCTGCAGCGCGCTCGTCCCGGCCCAGACGCTGTCGACGAGCTGCTCGGGGAATGAGGTGATCGGCCGCAGCACGTTGGTGCTCGCACGTGGAGCGGACGGATCTCCGGAGCCCAGCACGGCGAATCCGTCGGGGTCGGTGCGCAGCTCGTCGTCGAAGAACACGCCGATCCCGTCGGGATCGATCGTCAGTTGCTCGCGGATGAGTTCGGCGTTGGCGAGCGCCCGCTGCTGCGCTGCGTTCTGGTCCTCCTCGAGCAGGTTGTTGCGGGTGAGCCCGTAGGTGACCCCGATGAGCACCACGCCGGCGAGCAATGCGATGAACGCGAAGAACAGCGTGACGCGGGTTCGCAAGCGGAGGGTTCGACGCCGAGCCACCGGCTCAGTGTTGCAGGTAGCGGGCGACACCGGCCTCCCGATGGGGCAACGGCGTCGTGTTCACCCGCTGCCGGTGGAATGCCAGGGGGAGGAAGGCATCCCACCGGGGCAGCGTGAACAGTCATCATGATGGAGTTCCCGTGTGACGGACTCTTGCGGGAAGTGTGCGATTTCGGTAACAAAACGCACGATTCGTGCGCGGAGCGCGCAACACTGGCCTGCGATCATGGAATCGCTGCTGTTCATCGAAGACGACGACGGGATCCGATTGGCGTTGTCGATGGCGCTCGAGGACGAGGGCTACGAGGTTCGCCAGGCGCCCAACGGCGAAGACGGCCTCGTCGAGTTCCGCCGGACGCCGCCCGACCTGGTGTTGCTCGATCTGCGGCTTCCCGACATGTCGGGCTTCGACGTGTGCCGGGCGCTGCGCGCCGAGAGCATCGTGCCGATCATCATGATCACTGCGCAGACCGACACCCATGACATGGTCGCCGGTCTGGAGGCGGGTGCCGACGACTACGTCACCAAACCCGTCGTGCCCAAGGAGCTCGCAGCACGCATACGAGCACTGCTGCGCCGAGTGCACCTGCAGGGCAAGGCGACGACGCCGACTGCGACACGCTTCGGTGATGTCGAGGTCCGTCGTGAACAGGGGGTCGTGCTCAAGGGAGCCAAGGAACTCAATCTCACCAAGACCGAGTTCCGGCTCATGTGTGAGTTCGCCGACCACGCCGGGGCCGTGCTGTCACGCGATCAATTGCTCGAGCGCGTGTGGGGCTACGAGTACCTCGGCGACTCGCGCCTCGTCGACGCGCATGTTCGCCGACTCCGGCTGAAGGTCGAGGACCACCCCGACGACCCGAAGCTCATCGTCACCGCCCGCGGCATCGGCTACCGCCTGATGTCGACCTGAGGAAACTCCACCTCGGCGTTGCGATGAGCGAAGGGGGCCGTATGCGGTCAGTTGGCTCATCGGGACCTCGAGTCCGGCGTGGCGATGAGCGAAGGGTGCCGTATGCGGTCGCTTCGCTCATCGCTCGCCGGTGGCGGAGCGGCTACTTGGCGTAGAGCTCCTCGATCTCGTCGGCGAACTTGGCGAGAATGCCGCGGCGCTTGAGCTTGGAGGTCGGGGTGAGCAGCTCGGAGTCGGGGAGCCACTCCTCGCCGAGCACCTTGACCTTCTTGACCGCCTCGGCGTTGTTGAACCCCTTCATCACCTCGACGAGACCGTCGTTGATCTCGGCGATCACGTCGGGGTTCTCCGCGAGCGCCGCGGTCGTGGCGTCGTCTCCCGTGAGGCCGTGCGACACAGCCCACGTCGCCGCCGCATCCGGGTCGAGCACGACGAGCGCCGACATGAACGGACGCTGCTCGCCGATCGCGCAGGCCTGGCCGACCAAGGGGATCATCTTCAACTCGGCTTCGAGGTTGGCGGGGCTGACGTTCTTGCCGCCGGCGGTGATGATGAGCTCCTTCTTGCGGTCGACGATCTTGAGGTAGCCGTCCTCGTCGAGTACGCCGATGTCGCCGGTGTGCAACCAGCCGTCCTCGTCGATCGTTTCCGCGGTCTGTTCCGGCTTGCCCAGGTACCCGGCGAAGTTGTTGCCGCCGCGACAGAGCACCTCGCCGTCCTCGGCGATCCTGAGTTCGACGCCGGTCGCCGCCCGGCCCACACAGCCAGGCTTCGGTGCGTTGGCCCACGTGAGCACGGCCGTCGTCTCCGACATCCCGTAGCCCTCGGTGAGCGGGACGCCGATCGCGCGGAACCACGCCAGGATCTCTGCCGGCAGGGGGGCGGCACCGGTGATGCAGATCTCGGTCTGGTCGAGTCCGATCAGGCCCCGCACCGTCTGGAACGCGACCTGGTCGAGGAAGTTCCAGGTGTCGATCTCTTCCTGGGTGGCGGTGCCTCGCGTCATCTTCTCGACGATCGGGAGCGCCGCATCGACGGCGTCGTTGAACGCCTTGGCCTTCTCCGGGTCGCCAGCGAGCGCTGCGTTGACGCCAGCGTACAGCTTCTCCCAGACACGAGGCACGCCGATGAACACGTTCGGGCGCACTTCGTTGGTGTATGCGGTGAGCAGCGACGTGTCGGGGCAGCAGGTCACCTGGGCGCCGAAGTCGAGCAGGTAGTAGTGCCCGAGGAGTCGCTCGAAGATGTGTGCCATCGGCAGGTACGACAGGTGCTTCTTGCCGGCGAAGTCGTCGATGTCGGTCTGCTCGCGCATCGACTGGCCCACCGACTCGAGCGTCCAGGCGACGTTGCCGTGCGAGAGCATCACGCCTTTCGGGGGCCCGGTGGTGCCGGAGGTGTAGATGATGGTGGCGATGTCATCGAGCGTTGCGATCTCGGCCAACTCGCGGAGGTCGGCGGCCTCCGACGCGGCGAGATCCGTGTACGGGACGACCGCGTCGCCAGCGGTTTCGGATGGCTCGATCAACACGATCGTCTCGAGGGTCGCCAGCGACTCGCGCACCTTCAGGAAACGCTCGAGGAACGCGTCGTCCTCGACGATCGCAACCTTGGCCTTGCAGTCGTTGACGAGGTAGTCGATCTGCTCCGGTGCAGTCGAGTTGTAGATCGACACCGGTGTCGCTCCGAGGAACAGAGCTGCCAGGTCCAGCGCATGGAACTCGGGCCGGTTGCGCATCATCAACACGACGGTGTCGCCCTTGCCGACACCGAGGCCGGCGAGGCCCGTCGCCAAGCGTGCTGTCAGGTCGGCGAGGTCGGTCATCGTCCAGCCGTGCCACACTCCCTCGGCGTCCTTCCAGCGCACGACCTCGACGTCGGCGTTCTTGTCGAGGTTCGTCAGGAATCGCTTGGCGAGGTTCTGCCCGACGACGCGTTCGTGTACTTCTTGGCTGGTTGTCATGCCACCATTCTCGCGCGTCCGCCTCCGACGTGACACATGACACGCCGAAAATGTCGCGAGGGCCAGATGGGTCAGCGTCGGTCGAGGAACTCGACCACCGCGTCGGTGAACACGTCGTTCTTGTCCCCGGCGATCATGTGCGCCGCGCCGGCGACGTCGACGTACTCGGCATGGGGCACCATCTCGCGGAACTCGGCCACCTCGGCCTCGGTGACGAGGTCCGAGAGTTTTCCGCGTACGAGCAGGACCGGCAGCCTGAGGCGCCGCGCGATCGCCTCGAGCTCGCCATGGTGCGCATCACGCGCATGTTCACTCGAACCACCCGTCCGGGTGTCGAGGAAGGCCGGATCCCAGTGCCATCGCCAGCGCCCGTCGGCGCCGAGCCGCAGGTTCTTGGCCAGTCCCGACAGATCGCTCGGTCGAGGCCGGTGAGGTTGGTAGGCGGCGATCGCATCGGCGGCGTCGTCGAGTGACGCAAATCCCTCGACCGCGTCCTTGCCCATGAACTCGAGGATGCGGCTCACGCCTGCTGCCGCAGGCCGAGGTGTGATGTCGACCAGGACGAGCGCGGTGAACCGGTCGGGTTCGGCATCGACCGCGTGGAGTCCTGTCATCCCCCCGAGCGAGGCGCCGACCCAGGCGACGGGCTCGCCGATCCAGTCGGCCACGGCGAGCGCGTCGTCGCGGTACGCCCGCATCGAGTAGTCGCCGTTCGGATCCCACGCCGAGTCACCGTGGCCGCGCAGGTCCATCGAGACGACGTGGTGGCCATGGGACGCCAACGCCGCGGCAGTGCCACCCCACGAGTGGCGGGTCTGGCCGCCGCCGTGGGCGAGCACGACGGCAGGTCCGTCGCCGGGCCACTCGTCCGCGGCGATGCGCATGCCGTTCACGACATCGATCGTGACGGTTCGCGTCGTGTCGTTCACCGCGTCGCCTTCGACCAACTCGGGAGGCGCTTCTCTGCGAACGCCGCCATGCCCTCGGCGGCGTCGGGCCCGTTGAACAGTTCGTTCGACAGTCCGCCCATCGCCGCGAACGCGTCGTCGCGGTCGAGCGTCGGGACGGTGTGCAGCACTCGTTTGGTGGCGGCGACCGCCGCAGGAGCGCCGTGGAGAATGCCGTCGCAGAGGTCGTCGACGGTCGAGACGACGTCGCTGCTGACGTGCGTCACCAGGCCCATCTCGCGCGCGGACTCGGCGTTGAACGCCTCGCCGGTCAACATGGCCGCAGCAATCCGGCTCGCCGGCACTCGTCGCAGGATCGGAACGGCGATGATCGCCGGGGCAACACCGATGCGCACCTCGGTGAGCGCGAACGTGGTCGAGTCGTGCACCACGACGAGATCGCACGACGCCATGAGCCCGATGCCGCCGGCACGCACCGCTCCGTTGACGGCCGCGATCGTCGGGCAGGCCGCGTCCATCAGACGCTCGAGGGCTCGAACGAACGGAGAGGAGTCGGCCGGAGCGCTCCCGGCCGACGCGCGCTCCTTGAGGTCGGCGCCCGCGCAGAACGCTGGACCACGATGGGTGAGGACGATGGCACGGACTCCTGCGGCCTCGGCCTCGTCGAGCGATCGGTGGAGGTCAGCGAGCAGCTGTCGCGACAGCGCGTTGCGGTTGTGCTGCGAGTCGAGCGTGATGGTGGCGATCCCGTCGACGATGGCGCAGTCGACCACCCGCTCGTTGGATTCGGCGCCGGTCATGTCCGCCGACCGTAGCGACCACAGGGTCATTGGTCACCAGTCCGGGGAGTCCGCCGGCCCAGGGCGGGCGCGCTCGCTACAGTCGACGATGTGAACGACGAGATGCTCAACAAGGTCCGGACCGGTCAGGGATTCATCGCTGCGCTCGACCAGAGTGGCGGCAGCACGCCCAAGGCGCTGAAGCTCTACGGCGTCGAGGAGGACGCCTGGTCGAACGACGAGGAGATGTTCGACTTGATGCACGCGATGCGAACGCGCATCATGACGTCATCGGCGTTCGACGGCGACAGGGTGCTCGGTGCAATCCTCTTCGAGCAGACGATGGACCGAGAGGTCGAGGGCCGCGGCACTGCCGACTATCTCTGGTCCGTCAAGCACGTCGTGCCATTCCTCAAGGTCGACAAGGGTCTCGCCGACGTCGTCGACGGCGCACAGGTCATGAAGCCGATCACGGGCCTCCGCGAGCTGTGCGAGCGAGCCGTCGGCCTCGGCGTGTTCGGCACCAAGATGCGTTCGGTCGTGCAGCTCGCGAACGAGGCCGGTGTGAACGCGGTCGTCGACCAGCAGTTCGAGGTGGCAAGCGAGATCCTCGCCGCGGGGCTCGTGCCGATCATCGAGCCCGAGGTCGACATCCACAGCCCGGAGAAGGGGGCCGCCGAGGGCCTGCTGCGCGACCGGATCGCTCAGCACCTCGACACGCTCACCGAGGATCAGCCGGTGATGCTGAAGCTCTCGATCCCGACCGTCGACGACTTCTATACACCGCTGATCGACCATCCTCGGGTGCTGCGCGTCGTCGCACTGTCGGGCGGGTACCCG
Source organism: Ilumatobacteraceae bacterium (assembly GCA_041742555.1). Lineage (GTDB taxonomy): Bacteria > Actinomycetota > Acidimicrobiia > Acidimicrobiales > Ilumatobacteraceae > Sva-07. The sequence goes on along the minus strand of JBGSII010000318.1, from coordinate 22,450 downwards.
CGTGACGAAGCCAATGAGCGGCTGTCCCGCCAACACGGCATGATCGCCAGCTTCAGCCGTGCGCTCACCGAGGGCCTGAGCGCCGGTCAGAACGACGACCAGTTCGACGCCACGCTGGCCTCGACGATCGACGGGATCTTCGCCGCCTCGATCACCTGATTGCAGCAGGGGTCTGACCCCTGCTGCAATCGATCCCTGCTGCGATCGCTCACTCGCTGGCGATGTCGCGGAGGAAGGCCTCGACGTCGGCGCGGGTCTTCGTGCGCTTCATCGGCGGCAATGCCTTGATGATGTCCCAGCGGTAGCGCGCCGTACCGAGCCGAGGGTCCATCACGGCGACGACGCCCTTGTCGGTCGCCGAGCGGATCAATCGCCCGCACGCCTGGGCCAGCATCATGGACGCGCGCGGGATGTCGATCTCGGCGAACGCCGTCGGGCCGAGCTGTTCGCGGCGCGCGCTCAGCAGCGGATCGTCAGGCCGGGGAAACGGGATCCGGTCGATCACGACCAGCGACAACGTCTGGCCGGGAACGTCGACACCTTGGAACAACCCAGCCGTTGCGAACAGGCACGTCTCGTCGTTGTCGGCGAATGCCTTGATCAGTGCCGGTTTCGGCAGATCTCGTTGGGTGAGGATCGGCAGGTCGATTCGTTCGCGGAGCGCTTCGGCCGCTTCGTCCATCGAGCGCCAGCTCGTGAACAATGCCAACGTCCTGCCTCCGGCCGCAGTGATCAAGGCCTCCAGCTCGTCGTGCACCGCCGGTCGGAATCCCTCGGAGTTGGGGTTCGGGAGATGCATCGCGCAGTAGAGCATCGAGTGATGCTCGAAGTCGAACGGGCTGCCGACGTCGGCGACGTCGACGCTGTCGGACGCGATCCCGACTCGTGACGCCAGCGACGACGGGATCGTGGCGCTCGTCAGGATTGCGGTCCGCTGCGACCACACACCCTCGGCCATCGCGGGACCGACGTCGAGCGGCGCGACCTCCAACCGTGGCGCATCGCGTGACCCTGACACGAACGCGACGTAGCCCTCTCGCCCTTCGATAGCGATGTCCAGCTGTTCGATCGCCCGACCCGTCATCGTCTGGGCGCGAAGTCGCCGCTGCTTCGCGTCCTCGTTCTGGGTGTCGATCGCGACGAGCACTTCGTTGGCGCGCCCGAGCCGGAGGCGAGCATCGGTGAGCACATCCTGGATCGAATCGGGCAGTGGCGTCGACAGCCGGCTTCCCACGTGTGGCGTCAGCGCGTCGCGTAGCGCCTCGGCGATCTCGGCGATCGAACCGATCAGCGTCGGATCGTCGAGAATGCGTCGCACGATTCCGGCGAGTGCGGTGAACCGTCCGGGCGCGACCTCGACGCCGACCGTGTCGCTCATGATGTCCTCGAGGACGTGAGCCTCGTCGAAGACGACGACGTCGTGGTCGGGCAGGATCGCACCACCGCTCGCCACGTTGAGCCCATACAGATGGGTGTTGACCACGATCACGTCGGCGACGGCCGCTCGACGGCGAGCCTGCTCGGCGAAACACGGATCTCCGAGCGGGCAGCGATCTGCTCCCGGGCACTCGTCGCTGCCGACGCTGACCGCCCGCCAGGCATTGTCCGATGGCGTCCACTCGAGCTCCGCCATGTCGCCGGTTGCCGTGGTCCCCGACCACTCGGCGAGCCGCTTGATCTCGACCTTGGTGGTGAGCGCCATCGACTCGAGTTCGAGTTGCCCCTGTTCGCCGGCGCTCATCTCGCGAAGTCGCTGGAGACACACGTAGTTCGATCGGCCTTTGAGGACGGCCCAGTCGAAGTCGGTTCCGACGTGTTCGGCGAGGAACGGCAGGTCCTTCGTCGCGAGCTGGTCCTGGAGGGCCTTCGTCGCCGTGGCCACGACCACGCGTGCGTCGGCGTCGATGGCTGGAACGAGGTACGCCAGCGTCTTGCCGGTGCCGGTGCCCGCCTGCACCACGAGGTGACGACGGCCGGCGATCGCGGACGTCACCAGATCCGCCATCTGCTGCTGGCCGGGACGATCCTCCGCGTTGGCGAGTGCGGCGGTGACCCGGCTGAGTGCGTCGCTCATCGAGCGCGCTTCTCGCTCATCGAGCGAGCGCCAACGCCGCGTCGAGTTCGCGCTCGTCGAAGTCCGGCCACGGCGCCTCGGTGAAGTAGATCGCGGCGCCGGCGGCCTGCCAGAGCAGGAAGTTGGACACTCGGAGCTCGCCGCTGGTTCGCACGAGCACGTCGACGGGCGGCAGCTCGGGCAGATAGAGGTGGTCACCGATGGTGTCGACCGTGACGCCCTCGGGGGTCCTGCGGGCGGCTTCGACCGCTGCGACGAGCTCGGAACGTCCCCCGTAGTCGAACGCGATCGTCAGGACCATGCCGGTGTTGCCCGCCGTGTCGGCGATCGCCTTGCGGATCGCACGTTGGACGTAGCGAGGAGTCCTCGCCATCGGCGAGTCGAACGGCCTGCCGATCCACTGGACGCGGACATTCAGCTCGTTGAGTTCCGCGACACGCCCGAACAGCTTCTCGTGCAGTCCGAGGATGTGACGGACTTCCGGCCTCGGACGCTGCCAGTTCTCCGTCGAGAACCCGAAGACAGTGAGCCAGCCGATGTTGCGTCGCACGGCCACACGAACGAGGCGGGCCAGATTCTCCTCGCCCTCGGTGTGACCCTCGGTCCGCGGGAGCCCGCGCCGGCCGGCCCATCGCCCGTTGCCGTCCATGATGCACGCAACGTGCAGCGGCGCGGCGGTGCGGCCATGAGGTTCGTCGGGGTCGGGCGGCACATCGCTCACGTTAGCCAGACAGCGCCGACAGGCCGTGGCGTGGAAGAATGCAGGTGTGGCAGCATCGTTCACGAGCACCGAGCCCGGGTCCGTCCCGGCAGGGTCGCCGTCGACGGTCGGTGCGCGCTCGGGCGATCCGACCCGGCAGCTGCTCCGTCACATCATGGTGGTCGGCGGCACCCTGCGCGATTGGGACGAGTTGGGCCACGATCGCTGGGACGACCGAGTCGATCGACTCGGCGCGATTGCCGACAGCGCCGGAGCGTCGTTCCTCACCCTGCGTGCCTACGAACCCGGTGCCGACCCGATCGACCTGGAGTGGTGGCACCGCGTCGTGGGATCGTGCGACGTCATCGTCGATCCGTGCGGGGACGGCCGGCAGCGCTTCGCGCAGGCCATGCAGCGGCTCCAACCCGACGAGCCGGTCAACGAGGCGACGGTCGCCGAGGCGCTGTACGCGCCCGCGGATTGTGAGCCCGACCTGATCGTCGTGCTCGGCGAGTCGACGCGTCTGCCGCCATCGTTGGTGTGGGAACTCGCGTATGGCGAACTCGTCTTCCATCCCATGGCCTGGACCGACCTCTCGCCCGACCACCTGATCGAGGCGATCGCCGACTTCGCTCGTCGTCAGAGGCGTTTCGGTGGCCTCGATGACGACGGCTGAGGCCATGATCCTGCCGTCATGAGTGAGCTGTATCGCGACACCGGTGTCGTGTTGCGCACCTACAAGCTGCGCGAGTCCGATCGCATCGTCGTGTTCCACACCGCCGAGAACGGCAAGGTGCGCGCTGTCGCCAAGGGTGTGCGCAAGACCAAGTCGAAGTTCGGCGCACGGCTCGAGCCGATGAGCCACGTCCGTCTGCTGCTGTACCGGGGTCGCGAACTCGACATCGTCAGCCAGGCAGAAGCCGTCGAGCCGCTGTCGCCCATGCTGTCGTCGCTCGATCGTGCGTCGCAGGGGCTGGCGGTGATCGAGGCGGTCGACCAGCTGTCGTTGGAGCGCGAACCGAACCCGCAGCTCTACCGGATGCTGGTGGGCGTGCTGCGCACGATCGCCTCGACGCCGTCGCCGCTCAACGTCGCCGGGTTCTACTGGAAGCTGCTCGCCAACGAAGGGGTGCGGCCCGAACTCGACCAGTGCGTGCGATGCGGCGAGGGCGAACCCGATGCCCACTTCGTCGCATTCGACCTCAACGAGGGTGGTGTGTTGTGCCGATCGTGTCGCTCGGGCCAGGCGATCAGCCCCGGAGCGCTGGCGATCCTCCGCGAGATCCTCGGCGGGCAGCTGGTACGAGCGCTCGGCCGTGAGGAGTCGCCGGTGACCCACGAAGTGGCGTCGATGGCGACACGTGCACTCGAGTTCCACATCGAGCGACGGCTCAAAGCCGTCGCCATGTTCGAGTCCCACTGACGCGATTGCACCAGGGGTCTGACCCCTGCTGCAATCGGTAGCCTGCGGGGTCTATGCCTGCGACCGACCTCGAACAGATCGTCAGCCTCTGCAAGCGCAGGGGCTTCGTCTACCAGTCGGCCGAGATCTACGGTGGCTTCCGCTCGACCTACGACTACGGGCCGCTCGGCTCGCTGTTGCTGCGCAACGTCAAGGAGGCCTGGGTCCGATCGATGGTGCAGCAGCGCGACGACGTCGTGTTGATCGACGCGGCAATCCTCAGCCCACCCCAGGTGTGGCAGGCGTCGGGACACCTCGCGAACTTCTCCGATCCGCTGGTGGACTGCACCGAGTGCAAGCAGCGGTTCCGGCTGGACAAACTCGACGATCCAAACGTCTGCCCGAACTGCGGAGCGGTCGGAAGCTTCACCGAGGCCCGCGAGTTCAACTTGATGTTCAAGACGCAGGCGGGTCCGGTCGAGGGCACGGGCGCCGACGCCTACCTGCGCCCGGAGACCGCACAGGGCATGTTCACGAACTTCGCGCAGGTCCTGCAGACGTCGCGCAAGAAGCCGCCGTTCGGCATCGCCCAGGTGGGCAAGAGCTTCCGCAACGAGATCACGCCTCAGAACTGGATCTTCAGGACTCGTGAGTTCGAGCAGATGGAGCTCGAGTTCTTCGTGCCGCCCGCCGAGTCGGCGCACTGGTACGAGTACTGGTGCACCCAGCGGCTGAACTGGTACGTCGAACACGGCATTCCCACCGAGATGCTGCGTCTTCGCGCCCACGACGACGACGAGCTGTCGCACTATTCGTCGGGAACCTCCGACGTCGAGTTCGCCTTTCCGTGGGGATTCGACGAGCTCGAAGGCATCGCCCAACGGTCGGACTACGACCTCAAGCAGCACGCCGAGCACTCGGGAGAGCGGCTCGACTACTTCGACCCGCAGACCAACGAACGGTACGTGCCGTACGTGATCGAGCCCGCGGCTGGCGCAACCCGAACGATGGCGGCGTTCCTGCTCGCCGCGTACGACGAGGACGAGGTCAACGGCGAGGCGCGAACGGTCCTGCGCCTGCATCCGCGACTCGCGCCGTACAAGGTGGCAGTGCTGCCGCTGTCGAAGAAGGACACCCTGACGCCGCTCGCCCACGAGATCCGCCTCCTGCTGGCCGATCGGTACATGGTCGACTACGACGAGACCCAGAACATCGGCAAGCGCTACCGGCGACAGGACGAGATCGGCACGCCGCTCGCTGTCACGGTCGACTTCGACTCGCTCGAGGACCACGCCGTCACGGTGCGCGACCGCGACACGACGGAACAGGTTCGGGTCCCGATCGGCGATCTCCTGAGCACCATCGGCAACCGATTGGGGTTCTGAGCGCGATCAGCCGCTACCGTCGGCGACCATGAGCCACGTCGCAATGATCGCCAAGTTCACCTGTGTCGAAGGAAAGCGTGACGACCTCTATGCGGGGCTGGCCCCGATGATGGATCACGTCGAGTCCGAGGAGGGCACACTGCTCTATCAGCTCCTCGAGGACCCCAACGACGCCAACGTCGCCTACATGTACGAGCTCTACGCCGACGGCGACGCGCTCCAGGCGCACAGCACCAGCGACGTGATGAAGCAGATCATGAACGCGTTCGGTGGCATCCTCGCCGGCCGGCCCGAGCTGACGTTGCTCACGCCGGTTCGTGGCAAGGGTCTCTGACCGAGACCTTCTCCTGATGGCGGCGACCTATCTCGACAAGATCCTCGATCGTCACCGAGCGGTCGCTGCCACCGACACCCGTGCCGTCGAGTCGCTGCTGGAGCAGGCGCGGGCGATGCCGGCCACTCGGGGCTTTCGGGCGGCGCTGGCCGGGCGCGATCGCCTCGGGGTGATCGCGGAGATCAAGCGACGTTCGCCGTCGAAAGGCGACCTCAACGCCGACCTCGACCCCATCGAGATGGCGAGGTCGTACGAGCGCGGGGGAGCGGCATGCCTGTCGGTGCTGACCGACGTCGAGCACTTCGGCGGCTCGATCGCCGACCTCCGAGCAGCGCGGGCAGCGTGCTCGCTGCCGGTCATCCGCAAGGACTTCACGGTCGGTGAACGCGACGTCCTCGACGCCCGCATCATGGGTGCCGACTGCGTGCTGCTGATCGCTGCTGCACTCGATCCCGCTGAGCTCGCGTCGCTGCATTCCCTTGCGGTCGACGTCGGCCTCGACGTTCTCGTCGAGATCCACGACGAGCGGGAACTGGAGCACGCGCTCGCGGCTGACGCCACGCTCATCGGAGTGAACCAGCGAGACCTGGTCACGTTCCAGGTGGATCACGAACGTGCGGTCCGGATGGCCGGGGTGATTCCCGACGATGCCGTCAAGGTCGCGGAGTCAGGTGTCCGAGGCGGCCAGGACGCCCGGTCGCTCCGCAAGGCCGGCTACGACGCCGTGCTGGTCGGCGAAACGCTCGTGACCAGCGGCGACCCCGCCGCAGCGATCGGTGAGCTGATCGGCTGAACCGACAGCTCCGCCGGTCGGCTGTGACACGTCCGTGTCACAGCGGTGTCACGGCGGTCTGCGACGGTTCGGCCATGACACCTCGGACCCACCCCGCCCTGTTCCTCTGCCTCTCGGTCGCCGCGCTCGCAACGCTCGCCGGATGTGGCAGCGACAGTTCGACCGCCGGTGCATCGGTCACCGATGCACCGGTCGAGGCTGCATCGACGACCGACGTGGTCGATGTCGCGGTCACCGAACCTGCGCCATCTGACACGGAGGCCGGCGAGACGGCGCTCCCGTTCCACCCCGGTGCACTCGACGCCGGCACCTATGCCGGCAACAAGTTCGCTCATCCGGTGACCCTCGTCGTCGGCGAGGGGTGGGAGGGGGACGAGAGCCAGGACAGCCTGCTGCTCTTCGAGAGCCTGCCCGACGATTCCGCGCTCGAATTCGGCGGCACCGTCGGCTTGCTCGCTCCCGCATTGGACATGAGCGTGGACGAGGTCGTCGCCGAGCTCACGGCGACAGCCGGGGTCGAGTTCTCGGAGCCCACGGCTTCGAGCCTGACCGGGCTCGATGGCGTGGCACTGACCGCAGGCCCGGTGGCCGAAGAAGTCGTCTTCGAGTGGATCTACGACCCGGCCTTCGAGAGTGCTTGGTACGCATTCGCAGGAGAGCAGCACGAAGTTCACGTTCTCGACCACCCGTCCGGCACGATGATGGTCTGGATCAGTTCGCTTCCGGACGGCTGGGACGGCTTTCGAGCTCAGGCGCAGCCCGTGCTCGACTCGATCGTCTGGAGCGAATGACCGAGCAACCCGGCGCTGGTCACGCCGTCGTCAGCAGTCGGTCAGGCCGGCTCCAGCGACGTTCGATCGGCGCAAGAGGAGCGCCGATCCGTCGACGGATCATTGCGGCCTCGAAGGCGGTGTCGTCGTTCGGCAGCCCGAGTCCGTGTTCGGCGGCGGTGCGGACTTCCAGGATCCGCGCCGTGCCGAGGCGATCGTTGGAGGTGCGCATGAACCGTTCGACGAGGTGGCAGTTCTCCAGCGCCTGTTCGTGGTCTCCCCGTTCCACCGCGAATCGGGCAGCCGTCGCTCGGCAGAACATGTCGTCGGCCGCGTGTCGCAACTCGAGGGCCACGTCCCAGGCGCGCTGCAGCAGGCCGATCGCCCGATCGTGGGTTCCGTCCGCCCAGGCGCACCACGACATGTAGACCTCGCAGGTGGCGGCGCCGCGGATCACGCCGAGCCGTTGGAAGTCGAGCCTCGCCTCGGCGAGCAGATGGGTTGCGGCCGCCCGTTCGTCTTCGAACACGAGCAGTGTTCCGCGCTCCATGCCGAGGCTGACGGCTTCGTCGGGAACTGCGGGATCCAACGATGCGCACATCTGGTCGAGCAGCCGGTGGGCGTCGGCGAACCGACCGAGGTTCCTCAGAGCACGTACTGCAGTCGTGCCGATCTGGTGCCGGTCGCAGCCCGGCAGCACCATGTCGGCGCTCTGTCCGGCGATCTCGAGGACGAGCTGCAGCTCGTCGAGGACATATGCGGTCACCGTGATGTCGACCATCAGGTCGGCTCGTGCCGAGTCCCGGACCGTGGCGAGATCGAGGAGTTGGGCCGCCTCGGTCGCCCGTCCACTCATCAGCAGGCAGTGGATCGTCGAGCGCAGCAACGCTCGTCGGACTGCAGGAGGCTCCGCTGAATCCCGCAGGGCATCGACCAGTGCAGGAATTCGATCGGTCAACATCTGCAGTGCCCGCATCTCCTCGGGTCGACCGACGCCGTGCGCCCAACGTCGCCCGCGTGCCGCGAGGGTCACGTGTCGGCGTCGGATCGTCGAGGATCGAGCCGCAGTTGCGTCCTCTCGGCCACGAAGTGTCGAGGAGATGGGGTGGAGCATCCGGTACGGCGCACCTGGTGTCCCGGGGTCGAATTCGACGAGTCCCGACTGGACCAGACGGCCCAGCTGCTCGGTCACGTCACCGATCGACGAACGAGGTCGAGGTGAGAGTCGAGCAGCGTCGATCGGGTCGAACGCTCCGTCGATCCAGGCGAGTTGGTGCAACAGGCTGGCGGCCGGAGCGGGAAGCTGATCGACCACAGCGTCGAGCCGAGCGACCAGCCCCGGACTGGTCGGAACCGTGAGGAGATCGGCTGCGGAGCGAGTCGCGAGCTGCCGCGCGCAGAGCTCGAGGACGAGCGGCATCCCCCCGGTTCGCGCGCAGATCGCCGACATCGTGGCGAGTTCGACGTCGTCGAGAGCGCAACCTCGGAGGTGCTCGACTCGCTGTGCGATGAACTCGGTGGCGTCCTCGAGGGCGAGCGGCCCAACGCGAATCGTGTGCTCACCCGGTACGCCGGTCGGTGCGGTCGCCGCCAGCACGATCGGGCCCGGCCACGACGACGACAACAGGCTCACTGCGCTGCTGACGTCGTCGTGATCGAGACGGACGTCGAGCGCCAGGACTGCCCCGGTCGGCACGACGACGGACATCCAGCGCAGAGGATCGCCGTCCTGGGCGTTCCACCCCAGTTGCCTGGAGATGTTCTCGATGATGGCAGGTGCACCTTCTCGTGGACCGCTGCTGCCGGCGAGTTCCGTGACGATGCCGACAGGTGATCCGGAGCTCTGAGCGTCGTCGGCGACGAAGCGGACCAGCGTGGAGGTCCCCATTCCCGGTGCCCCCCAGAACGTGACCACCAGACCGCGGCGGGCGGCGGCGAGTGCGCTGAGCGCAGACGAGCACTCGCGTTCTCGGCCGAACAGGCGCGTGATCGCAGGAACCCGTCCCGGCTCGAATGCCGACATCGAACCGAGATCGAGCGCCAGGCGCTCCGCGGATCGCAGCGCCGGCCCCGGTTCCATCCCGACGCTCGTGAGTGCTCGTCTGGCGGTCGCGGCACGGCGTGCGGCAGCGGCGACTCGACCCGTTCGGGCGAGATACCGGATCGAGGCAGCCCACAGCCCCTCGTCGTCGGGCGACTCGGCGAGTGCGGCCTCGAGTTCCCCGAGGATCGCCGGGGCACAGTCGTCGGCGTCGACGACGAGCTTGGCGCGTCGGAGTTCGACCTCGCGTCGCTCGATCGAACGGCGTGCGTCCTCGAAGATCTCGAGGGCCGGAAGGCCGGAGAAGGGGTCCTCGCCCAGCATCTCGAGTGCGGTGCCAAGGCGGCAGCGAGCCTCTTCAGGCGGGTCCAGGCCGCCGGACGTGAGCCGTTCGAACTCGTCGAGATCGACCTCGACCGATTCGCGCGACAGGCGATACGCGGTGTCTGCGGCGGTGTCGACGCGTTCGAGTGCACCGTCGGGGAGAACACGACGTGCCCGTGACACGAGCTGGCGCAGTGCGGTTCCCGCATCGCTCGGGCACTGCTCTTGCCAGATCAGATCGATCAGCTGGGCGCGGCCGAGCGGGTGACCGAGTCGCAGCGCCAGGATGGCAACGAGGGCAGCGGCACGCCCACCGCCGAGTGTGGTCGAGGTCTCTCCTCGCTGAATCTCGAAGCTCCGCAGCACGTGGACGCGGGCTCGGCCGTCGGCAATGCCCAACCGTTTCGGCTTTCCGTCGGCCATCAGGGAACAGTAGACGCCGTGCTCTCCAGTCGGCGCAGCGTGACCGCAACCAGGCGAGCCCTGATCAGCCTGCCGGGGTGTTGAGCATCTCCCAGCGGGCGATGCCGTCCTCGACGCGCTGGTTGAGGGTCTCGAGCACGATGACCCGAGCCCACTTCTTGTTCTCACCCGACACGACGTCCCACGGCGCGAGCTGATGGTCGGTTCGCTCGAACATGTCCTCGGCGGCCTCGATGTACTGATCCCACTTGTCGCGGTTGCGCCAGTCCTCGTCGACCAGCTTCCAGCGTCGGAGTGGATCGTCGCGTCGGCTCTCGAATCGCCGCAACTGCTCGTCCGCGCTGATGTGCAGGTAGAACTTGACGAGGATCACCCCTTCGAGCACGAGGCTGCGCTCGAACTCGACGATCTCGTTGTAGGCGCGTGTCCACTGTTCGATCGTGGCGAACTTCTCGACCCGTTCGACGAGGAGACGTCCGTACCAGCTGCGGTCGAAGAGGCACATGCCGCCGAGTCCGGGAACCTTCGTCCAGAAACGCCACAGGAAGTGATGGCGCTTTTCGCGGTCGTCGGGCTTGGAGTAGGCGTACACGCTGAAGTGACGAGGATCGAGCCGTTCGACGATTCGCTGGATGGCACCGCCCTTGCCGCCGGCGTCGGCGCCCTCGAGGACCACGAGGAGTCCCGGTCCGACTCCCTTGTCGCCGATCTGTCCGCCGAGTGTCAGGCGCAGTTCGACGAATCGCTCCTGGGCCGCAGCCAGACGCTTCTCGTACTCCGCGTTGGAGAGCTTCGCCGACAGGTCCAAGTCATCGAGTCGTCCCATGCGCTCACGACGTTAGGCGCGACATGTTGAGTTCAATGAATCTCTCACCGCACGTCCAGGGCCGGTACCGTGACCGGCGATGTTCGTGAAGATCTGTGGGATCACCAACGAGGACGATGCGTTGCTCTCCGTCGCGATGGGTGCCGACGCCGTGGGGTTCAACTTCGTGCAGGGCTCCACCCGCCAGATCGCGGCGCAGGTCGCCTACGACATCACGCGCCGGTTGCCACCCGAGATCCTCACGGTGGGCATCTTCCGCAACGAGCACCCCAGCCGAGTCGTCGATGTGGCTCACAAGGCCGGTGTCAAGGCGGTGCAGTTGCACGGACGTGAGACCGCTGCCGACACCCAGCAGGTCGCGAAGTCGTTCCGATGGGTCATCAAGGTGTTCAGTGCTGGAGATCCCAACCTTCCGCGAGCGGGGGAGTACGGAACCGACCTGATCATGATCGACGGACCGGAGCCCGGCTCGGGCAAGGTGTTCGACTGGTCGCTCGCGGGCGACGCTCCCGACTCGTTGAAGCTCATTCTCGCCGGCGGGCTGACACCGGACAACGTCGGCGCTGCGATCACCGAGGTCCAGCCCTGGGGGGTCGACGTCGCGACCGGCGTCGAGAAGTCGCCGGGCAAGAAGGACGCGTTGGCCGTCAAGCGATTCATCGAGAACGCGCGAGCCCATGCCGCCGAGCCGTACATCGGCGACGACAACCTCCCCTACGACTGGGACTTCGAATGACCGCACTCGACCAACCTCCCTCCTTGTCGGCGCCCCCGGACGCCACCGGGCGCTTCGGCGAGTTCGGCGGTCGATTCGTGCCGGAGACGCTGGTGCCGGCATGCCAAGAACTCGAAGCGGCGTTCAACGAGGCGTGGGCCGACCCGGAGTTCCGGGCCGAGTTGAACCGGGTGCACACGCAGTATTCCGGGCGCCCGTCGATCATGACGGAGTGTCACAACCTCGGTGACCAGCTCGGTATCCGGCTGATCCTCAAGCGCGAGGACCTCAATCACACCGGCTCACACAAGATCAACAACGTGATCGGTCAGGCGTTGCTGGCGAAGCGGATGGGCAAGAAGCGCATCGTTGCCGACACGGGTGCCGGCCAGCACGGGGTGGCCTCTGCCACCGCGGCCGCGTTGATGGGCCTCGAGTGCACCGTGTACATGGGCGCGGTCGACGTCGCCCGCCAGGAACTCAACGTGTTCCGGATGCGGCTGCTGGGCGCCGAGGTGCATTCGGTCGAGAGCGGCAGCCGGACACTCAAGGACGCCGTCAACGAGGCGATGCGGCACTGGGTGGCCAACGTGACCGACACGTATTTCTGCCTCGGGTCGGTGGTCGGCCCGCACCCGTATCCGTACATGGTGCGCCAGTTCCAGTCGGTGATCGGCGACGAGGCGCATCGTCAGATCGTCGAGATGACCGGCGCGATGCCCGACGTCGTCGTTGCGTGCGTCGGTGGCGGGTCGAACGCGATGGGCATCTTCAGTGGATTCGTCGACGAGCCGAGTACGCGGCTCGTGGGCGTCGAGCCGGCGGGCGGTGCAGCGATCGGGCGCGGCGTCCCCGGCGTCGTCCACGGCATGCGGAGCAACCTGATGCAGGACGAGGTCGGCCAGGTCGAAGAGGCGTTGTCGATCTCCGCCGGCCTCGATTACCCCGGCGTCGGACCAGAGCACTCGTACCTCGCCTCGATCGGGCGCGCCGAGTACCCGTCGGTGACCGACGACGAGGTGATCGAGGGATTCCAACTCCTGTCGAGGACCGAGGGCATCATTCCCGCGCTCGAGTGCGCCCATGCAGTCGCCTGGATCGCTCGCGAGGCACCCGAGATGCAGGGCCGGACGGTGTTGATGAATCTGTCCGGACGCGGCGACAAGGACGTCGCTCAGATGATGGACATCCTCGCGGAGCGCCGGTGAGCGCGCCAGTTTCGGCAGACGGACGGCTCGAGGCCGAGTTCCGATCCAAGCGTGCTGCCGGGCGCAAGCTCCTCGTTCCGTACGTGACGGGTGGTTACCCTGGCTGGCAAGCGGCGGTTCGGGCGTGCGCTGCCAACGGTGCGGACGCGATCGAGATCGGGATCCCCTTCTCCGACCCGGTGATGGACGGCCCGGTCATCCAGCAGGCGTCGCAGTTCGCGCTCGAACATGGGGTGACGCCGACCTCGATCCTCGACGAGGTCCCGATGCTCGACGTCGACGTCCCACTCGCAGTGATGACCTACTACAACCTCGTCCACCATCCGGGACCGACGCGGTTTGCCTCGCAGTTGAAGCGCGCTGGTATCAGCGCGGCAATCCTGCCGGATCTCCCGTTGGAGGAGTCCGGTCCATGGTGTGACGCCGCGGACGCGGAGGGCATCGAGACGATCATGCTCGCCGCGCCGACCGCTCCCGACGAGCGATTGCCGCGCGTCGTCGCACGCTGCCGTGGGTTCGTGTACTCGGTCGGGTTGCTCGGGGTGACGGGCGAGCGTGAGTCGCTCGCCGACACGGCGACCGCACTCGCGGCTCGGCTGAAACAGATCACCGACACACCCGTGCTCGTCGGCGTCGGCGTGTCGAACGCCGAGCAGGCGTACCAAGCGACGCGGGTCGCCGACGGGGTGATCCAGGGAGCAAGCGTCGTGCGCCGCCTGATGGACGGTGGCCCAGACGCGGTCGGCGAGTATGTCGCAGAGGTCCGCGCCGCGATCGACGCTGCCTGACCGTGTTACATCTGGGGTCAGACCCCAGATGTAACACCTACCCGCCGAAGACGGGGCCGTCGAAGCGGTTGCGCGTCGCGAACGACTCGACCGGATTGCGCTTGAGCTTGGTCGGCTGGTGCACCGGATGGCCGAGGAAGATCGTCGTGACGAGCGCGTGGTGCTCGGGGAGCCCGAGTGCAGGCGCCGCGGCCGGTTCGACGCGGCTCAGGAACGTGGTCATCACGCCTCCGAGGCCATGTGCCCGGGCCGACAGCATGAGGTTCCAACAGAACGGGTAGATCGAGGCGCCGCCGGTGACCGGGGCTCGATCGAGCTCGGCGTCCATCATCGCGAGCTTGGACAAGTCCGCGGCAACGGCGAGCACGACGGGGATCGATTCGATGTTCTCCAAGAGGGTGTTGTGCTTGTTCGGCGTGATCTCGCCAGGCTTCACGTAGTCGATGACGTTGAACGGGTTGCCGCCTGCCGCCGCGGTCTCCAGGTACTCGTCCCACACGGGCTGCATCAGCAGCGCCAGCTCGCGCCGCAACATCGTGTCGGCGATGACGGCAACCCGCCACGGCTGGCGGTTGCCGCCCGAGGGCGCGAAGCGCGCATCGTCGAGGATGCTCGCGATCGTGGCATCGTCGACCGGGTCGTCCGTGAACGCCCTGACCGTGCCGTTGGTCCGAATCGCCTCGCGTATCTCCATGACGAGAACGTACAAGCGTCGGCACGGGAGCCGTTACATCTGGGGTCTGACCCCAGATGTAACGGTCAGTCGGCGGCGGCGACCTTCTGGCGGACGATGTTGAGCGCGGAGCCAGCCTTGAACCACTCGACCTGTTCGGGGCTGAACGTGTGGACCGCCTCGAAGTCGATCGTGGTGCCGTCCGGCTTGACGATCTGACACCGCACGTTCTCCCCGGGCACCGGAGGCAGACCGAGCACGTTGATTCGGTCGTCCTCGCCGATCTGCTCGTAGGTCTCCGGGTCGGCGAACGTCAGCGGCAGCAGCCCCTGCTTCTTCGCATTGGTCTCGTGGATCCGAGCGAACGACCTGGCGAGAACGACCAGGCCACCGCGGAATCTCGGTTCCATCGCGGCGTGCTCGCGCGACGATCCTTCGCCGTAGTTGCGGTCACCGATCGCGACCCATCGGATTCCCGCCTCGTGGTAGCGCTTTGCGATCTCGGGATAGGGACGGGTCTCGCCGTCGGTGACGTCCTTGCCGGTACCGGCATCGCCGGTGAAGGCGTTGATCGCCCCGGCGAAGAGGTTGCCCGAGATGTTCTCGAGGTGCCCTCGATACTTGAGCCACGGGCCGGCCGCCGAGATGTGGTCCGTGGTGCACTTGCCCTGCGCCTTCATCAGCACCGGCAGATCGAGGTAGTCCTGGCCGTCCCACGCGACGAACGGCGCGAGCAGCTGGAGTCGATCCGAGGTCGGCGACACGGCGACGTCGACTCCCGAACCGTCCGTCGGGGGAGCGGTGTACGTGTTCTCCCCTGGGTCGTAGCCGCCCTCGGGCAGGATCTCGCCGACCGGCGCGTCGAGCGTGATCTCCGTGCCGTCCGGCGCGGTGATCGAGTCGACGGTCGGATCGAAGTCGAGACGTCCGGACAGCGCGATCGCCAACACCGTGTCCGGGGACGTGACGAAGCTGAGCGTGTTCGCCGAGCCGTCATTGCGCTTGGGGAAGTTGCGGTTGAAGGAGTTGACGATCGTGTTCGGCTGACCGGTGATCGACTCCGGGCGCGACCACTGGCCGATGCACGGCCCGCAGGCGTTGGCCAACACGGTCGCACCGATCGCTTCGAGGTCGGCCAGCAGCCCGTCGCGTTCGATCGTGGCGCGCACCTGCTCCGAGCCCGGCGTGATCAACAGCTCACACTTGGCTGTCAGCCCGGCGGCGGCGGCCTGGCGGGCGATCGAGGCGACCCGGGTGATGTCCTCGTAGGACGAGTTGGTACACGAGCCGATCAGACACGCCGACGGCTCGAGCGGCCAGCCGTTCTCGCGGGCCGCCGCGCCGACACCCGTCTCGCCGACCCGGTGCGCACGATCGGGGGAGTGCGGGCCGTTGATCAGCGGCTTGAGTTCGTCGAGGTCGATCTCGATCAGTTGGTCGTAGTGGGCCCCCTCGTCGGCTCGGAGGTCGGCGGCGACCCTGTCGGCGGCGTCGGCGATCGCTTCACGGCCGGTCGCCTTGAGGTACGCCGCCATGTTGTGGTCGTACGGGAAGTGTGAGGTCGTGGCACCGATCTCGGCGCCCATGTTGCAGATCGTGGCCTTTCCGGTCGCCGAGATCGAGTCGGCACCCGGACCGAAGTACTCGACGATGGCGCCGGTGCCGCCCTCGACGGTGAGCACGCGGGCCACCTCGAGGATCACGTCCTTCGGGCTCGACCAACCGCTGAGCGTGCCCGAGAGCTTGACACCGATCACCTTCGGCCACCTGACGTTGAACGGGAATCCGGTCATCACGTCGACGGCGTCGGCGCCGCCCACCCCGATCGCGATCATCCCGAGTCCGCCCGCGTTGGGCGTGTGACTGTCGGTTCCGATCATCATGCCTCCGGGGAAGGCGTAGTTCTCGAGGACGACCTGGTGGATGATGCCCGATCCCGGGCCCCAGAATCCGATCCCGTACTTTGCCGACACCGAGCGCAGGAAGTCGTAGACCTCCTTGTTGGTGTCGACGGCCACGCCGAGATCGATCGCGGCGCCGACCTTGGCCTGGATCAGATGGTCGCAGTGGACGGTCGACGGGACGGCCGCTTCGGGCAGCCCGGCGGTCATGAACTGCAGCAACGCCATTTGTGCCGTGGCGTCCTGCATGGCCACGCGGTCGGGATGGAAGTCGTTGTAGGTGACGCCGCGATCGATGTCCTCATCGGCGTCGGCAAGGTGGTTGACCAGGATCTTCTCGGTCAAGGTCAGCGGTCTGCCCAGCTTCTCACGCCCGGCGGCGACCCGCTGCGGGAGGGTGGCGTAGACGCGCTCGACGAGTTCGATCGGGGTGGTCGCGCCGTTCTTGCTGGGATCGTGGCTGGCATCGGTCATGTAGACAACTATAATACAAGTTGCGGTCGTTTCAAGGTGACTGCCGAGGGAGACATGATGCGCCACATCCGGTACCAGGAGATCGCCGGCGACTTGCGCCGCCGTGCGCTCGAACTCCCGGCCGGCTCGATGCTGCCGTCCGAAGCTGAGATGTCGGCGGAGTTCGGTGCCTCCCGGGTCACGATCCGTCGCGCACTGGAACTGGTGCGCGAGGAGGGCTTGATCGCGGCGCGCCAGGGGTTCGGCTGGTTCGTTGCCACGGAACCCGTTCCACAGAGCTTGGAATCGCTCGCAACCATCGAGTCTCATGTCGAGGGCGTGGGCAAGTTGTCCGAGCGCAAGATCGAGGAGTTCGCCTACGAAGATGCGCCCGAACGCGTCGCACGGGCGCTCGGCGTCGATCAGATCCTCCGGGTCAAACGGGTCAACCTCGCCGACGGCCACCCGTTCGCCGTCGTGACCGTCTGGTGTCCGGCCGAACTCGGGGCACACTTGTCGCGCCGAGACGTCGAGCGCCGCCCCTTCTACGAACTGCTCGACGTCGAACTGCGCGGCGCGACGCAGACGATCGGCGCCGACCTGGTCGATGCCGCCGATGCTCGGCTGCTCGGCGTCCCCACTGGGTCACCGGTACTGCGGTGTCAGCGCATCACGACCGACGCGACGGGTCGTGCGGTGTTGTTGAGCGAGCACCTGTTCCCGGCTCATCGCACCGAGTTCGTGGTCGATCTTCCTCAGGCCGAACCGTCGATGACGCCGAGCGGGCTCCGCCTCGTCGAATGACGTCCACGACGTGCCCGGCACATCGTGGACGCCGCGCTCGTAGGATCGGTCCGATGGGAATGATCAGTACGTTCCGGTCGGTCGTTCGCTTCAGGACACCGACGCTCGATCCGGTCGAGCGCCGGCTTCGTCGCTGCGTCTCGGTCGAGGACTATCGCCGAGTCGCCCGGAGGCGGCTGCCTCGAGGGGTCTTCGACTACATCGATGGTGGCGCCGAGGACGAACGCACGATGCGAGGCAACGTCGAGGCCTTCGGTCGGTACGAGTTCCAACCGCGGGTACTCCGTGACGTGAGCAACCTCGACACGTCGGTCACCGTCCTCGGCCGGCCGGCCTCGATGCCGTTGATCATCGCCCCCACCGGCTACTCGAGGATCGCTCACTCGCAAGGCGAACTGGCCGTGGCCCGCGCCGCCGAACGGGCGGGAATCCCGTACTCCTTGTCGACGATGGGGACGCGCTCGATCGAGGAGGTGGCCTCGGCGTGCGCGAGCGACAAGTGGTTCCAGATCTACACGTGGCGCGACCGTCCGCTGGTCGAGGAGTTGGTTGCGCGTGCAAAAGCCGCCGGCTACACGACGGTGTGGCTGACCGTCGACACCGCGGTGCTCGGTCGGCGCGAGCGCGACGTGCGGCGAGGATTCACGCTGCCACCGAAGATCGGTCCGGGAACGCTGATCGACGGAGCGATCCATCCAGGATGGACGCTCGACTTCCTCCGCAATGAGCCGATCATGTTCTCCAACGTCGTCGGACGAAAGGAGTTGGACGGCTCGACGCCGATCTCACTGGCGGCGAAGGTCGCCGGGCACTTCGACCAGTCGTTGTCGTGGAACGACATCGACTGGCTGCGCGCGATCTGGGACGGACCGATCGTCCTGAAGGGGATCCAGACCGTCGCCGATGCCAAACAGGCGGTCTCGATGGGTGTCGAGGGCATCGGACTGTCGAATCACGGCGGGCGCCAGCTCGATGACGCACCTGTTCCGCTGGAACTTGTCGAACCCGTTCGCGACGTGGTCGGCGACGACGTCACGATCATCTGTGATGGCGGCGTCCGACGGGGGAGCGACATCGTCAAGGCGATCGCCCTCGGTGCCGATGCCGTCACCCTCGGGCGTCCCTACCTCTACGCCCTCGGGGCAGCAGGCGAGCGGGGCGTCGACCAACTGCTGTCGTTCCTCCACGAGGGCATGGTGCGGACGATGTCGCTCGTCGGGGCGCGGACGGTCGCGGAGATCGACCGGTCGCTGGTGTCGCTCAAGCGCTGAGGGCTGCCGTCGGCGCCTCGGTGCGATCCACGACTGACGGAACTGGGACACTCGCAGCATGAAGCTCAATCTCTCGGCTGACGACGTGCTCACGACCACCCGCTCGGTTCGCAAGCGACTCGACTTCGACCGGCCGGTCGAACGGGCGCTGGTCGAGGAATGTCTGGAGATCGCACTGCAGGCTCCGACCGGGTCGAACAGTCAGGGCTGGCAGTTCGTGCTGGTGGAAGACGCCGCCATGAAGCAGGCGCTCGCCGACATCTACGCCCGCAACTTCGCGAAGTACGCGTCGATGGCGCGATCGAACCAGTACGAACCGGGCGACCTGCGCTACGACCAGCGCGAGCGCATCACCGACTCGGCGACGTATCTCGCCGAGAACTTCCACCGAGCACCGATGCTGCTGATTCCCTGTATCGAAGGACGCCTCGATGGGGTTCCGGCGTTTGCGGGAGCGTCCCAGTGGGGGTCGATCCTCCCGGCGGTGTGGAGCTTCATGCTCGCGCTGCGGGAGCGGGCCATGGGTTCCGCGTGGACGACGATCCACTTGATGGACGGCGGTGAAGCCGAAGCCGCCGAGCTGCTCGGAATACCGCACGAGCGCTACACCCAGGCAGGCCTGTTCCCCATTGCGTACACGATCGGAACCGACTTCCAACTCGCCAAGCGGCTTCCGCTCGACACGGTGGTGCACTGGGACGGTTGGTGAGACCCGTTCGTTCACCGGGCCATCGGAGCGCGAGACTGGGGACCATGTCCGATCGTGTGCTCATCTCCATCGTCGACGGTGTCGCCGACGTCGTGTTCAACCGTGCCGACAAGCGCAACGCCCTCGACAACGCCATGTTCGCGGCGATCGCCGATGCCGGTGAGCAGCTCAAGTCCGAGGCCGGGCTCCGTGCCGTCGTGTTGTCCGGAGACGGCGCCTCGTTCTGCGCGGGACTCGACTTCTCGTCGTTCCAGGCGATGGCCGGCGGCGACGACGCGGCGAGCGCAGCGACCCAGTCGGACGGCAATCCGGGAGCGATGAAGGATGGGCGGATCACCCACCTCGGCCAGCAGGTGTGTTGGGTGTGGCAGGAACTCGCTGTTCCGGTCATCGCCGCCGTCCACGGCCATGCCCTCGGCGGCGGTCTGCAGATCGCCCTGGGTGCCGACATCCGCATCGTGCATCCCGCCACGAAGATGTCGGTCCGTGAGGTCTACTGGGGCCTCGTGCCCGACATGACCGGAACCTTCATCCTGTCGAAGCTCGTCCGGCCGGACATCGCCAAGGAACTCACCTTCACCGCCCGGGTCTTCTCCGGCGTCGAAGCCGCGGAGATGGGCCTCGTCACGAGACTGAGCGACACGCCCAAGGACGACGCCATGGCGATGGCTCACGAGATCGCCTCGATGAGCCCTGGCGCAGTTCAGGGAGCCAAGGGCCTCTTCAATCGGATCACCAACGAAGGTGCAGCCGAACAGTTCGCGGAGGAACGTCGGGTGATCGGCGCGCAGATCGGCACGCCGAACCAGATCGAAGCGGTGATGGCAGGCTTCGAGAAGCGTCCTGCGCGCTACGCCGACGTCTGAGCCTCACGCCCAGAACTCGCGGAGGCGGGCGACGAACCGTGCCGGGTCGACGAGGTGTGGGTAGTGCCCGTGGCCTTCCCAGTACTCGACAGTGCTGCCGGGGATGCGCTCTCCGAGCCAGCGGGCGTACCCTTCGCCCGGGTCCAAACCGAACAGCGCCAGATACGCGACGTCGCGCCCGGAGTAGCCCGCGAGCGCGGCATCCACCGTCGCCGCGATCTGCTCGACCGGCTCGCTCAGGAGGAGCTCCCACACGCCGAGCACCACGTCATGGTCGGCGTGCCGGAGGCCGTTGATCCGGGCGACCTCCTCGGCGCTCAACCGGTCGCCCATCATCATCTCGAACATTGCGTCGACGACCAGTTGGTACTGCTCGGGGTCACGCAGCAGTGCTTCGGCTGGGGCGAGTTGGGCCTTGAAGTCTTCGAGCTGGAGGGATTGGTCGATGTCGACCACGCTTGCGACATCGAGCATCGATCCTGCCGCGGTCACCACGGCACCACCGAGCGAATGCCCGACGAGATGCGGTCGCGTCACGCCGGCGGCCTCGATCACCGCCGCGACATCGCCGGCCATCGCTCCGAGGTCATAGGAGCCGGCGAGCGCTGACGCACCGTGGCCGCGCAGGTCGAGCGTGATGACCTCGTGGGTCGGCGTCAACTGCCGGATCACGGGGTCGAAGGAGGCGGCCGACTCGGTGATCCCGTGGACCAGGACCACCGGATCACCCGTTCCCTGACGGCTCCAGGCGATCGACGTGCCGTCGGGAGCTGTTGCGCTGGAGTGGTGGCCCATGCCCGAAGTGTCGCACACCGCGAGCATGGTGGTGGCAGTACCGGGATCACGAGCGAACGAGCTTTCCGACCGGCGGTGCCACGCTCTATGATGTCGGTTCCCGCCTCGGGCCAGCGTTGTCTCGGGCACCCCGTGCGAGCAGGTCATCGTCGACCGCTCCCACCGGTCATCGACGACCGGCACCCACGGGATCGTGCAAGTTCGAGACACGCGGATGTGATGATGCAACGACCCCCTGGCCCGATCGGCCTGTACGACCCCCGGAACGAACACGACTCGTGTGGTGTCTCGTTCGTCGCGAACCTGAAGGGCATTCGGTCGAACGAGTTGGTCGTCACCGGGCTCACCGCGTTGACGAACATGGAGCACCGCGGAGCGACCGGAGCCGAGCCCGACACGGGAGACGGAGCAGGCATCCTGCTGCAGGTGCCCGACGCGTTTCTCCGGTCGGTCGTCGACTTCGAGCTGCCCGAGCCGGGGGCGTACGCGGCAGGCATCGCCTTCCTTCCTGCCGAACCCGGTGCCTGCGACAAGGCAATGGATGCAATCGAGTCCACCATCGCCGACGTGAGCCTCTCCGTGCTCGGCTGGCGCGACGTCCCGACCAATCCCGATTGTCTGGGGCGAACCGCTCGCGCGTCGATGCCGGTGTTCAAGCAGCTGTTCGTGTCCGATCCTGCCGGCTCGACCGGCATCGACCTCGATCGCAAGGCCTTTCTCGCTCGCAAGCGGACGCGCCGCGAACTGGAGGGCGAACTCGACACGTACTTCGCATCCTTGTCGTCGCGAACGATCGTCTACAAGGGGATGCTCACCACACCACAGCTGAGCCAGTTCTTCCCGGATCTCCTCGATCCACGCGTCGAGTCGGCACTGCTGCTGGTGCATTCGAGGTTCTCGACGAACACGTTCCCCTCCTGGCCGCTCGCACACCCCTACCGGTTCGTGGCGCACAACGGCGAGATCAACACGGTGCAGGGCAACCAGAACTGGATGCGTGCGCGCGAAGCGATGCTGCACAGCGAGCTGTTGCCTGGGCTCGAGCAGGCGTATCCGGTCTGCACCCCCGGCTCGTCCGACACTGCCCGGTTCGACGAGGTGCTCGAAGTGCTGCACCTCGGCGGATATCCGATCCACCATGCCGTGCTCATGATGATTCCCGAGGCGTGGGAGAACCACGAGACGATGTCGCAGG
>JBGSII010000317.1:0-3239 GCA_041742555.1 Ilumatobacteraceae bacterium | reverse complement strand
GTACGGCGCTGCGCTCGAATGGCCGGTCACCCCTGGGCGACCGGCTCGCAGCGCCTCGTCGATCGTCGTCCTGCGCGCCGGCCGTCCGCTGGTGTGGTTCGATCGGCGAGGGCATCATCTGGTCACCTTCCCCGGTGCGCTCTGCGATGTCGGCTGGACGGACGCGCTGATCGAACTCGTCAGGGAGCGCCGCGTCAGCGCGGTCGAGATCCGCAAGGTCGACGGTGTCGGGCTCGCCGACGCGTCGGCCGGCCTGGTCGACCTCCTTCGTTCGGCCGGGTTTGCTGACGGCTACCGCGGTCTGATCTGGCGAGGCTGACGACGTCGACTGGATGTCCGTTCGTGCGCGCCCGCATGGCTACGTTGATCCGGTGAGTTCGATGCAGGATCCGACGGCAGCGGTCGATCCGCTGAACATCATCAAGTCGAAGGAGTACCTCCGCGCGCTCGTCCTCGCCGCGTTGATCGCGCTCCCCGTGGCGGCGATCGCCTACGGGTTCCTCGCGCTCATCGAGTGGCTCCAAGAAGCGGTGTACAGCGACTTGCCGAGCGGGTTGGGCTTCGACTCGTCCCCGACCTGGTGGCCGATACCACTGCTCGCACTCTCGGGGTTCCTCGTCGCGCTCTGCATTCGGTCGCTCCCGGGCAACTGTGGGCACTCTCCTTCGGGCGGGTTCCAACAGGGTTCACCGACGATGCCCATCGAGATCCCGGGTGTCGCGCTTGCTGCGTTGGCGACTCTCTCGTTCGGCGTGGTACTCGGACCCGAGGCACCGCTGATCGCCATCGGGGGCGGCCTCGGGGCGCTTGCGATCCGGACCATTCAACGCGACGCTGCCCCCACCGCAATCGCGCTCATCGCCACCGCAGGAAGCTTCGCGGCGATCAGCACGCTCATCGGATCGCCCGTGGTCGCTGCGTTCCTGATGCTCGAGGTCGCCGGAATCGGCGGCACGATGCTCGCCGTCGCCCTGCTCCCCGGCCTCCTCGCGGCCGGCCTCGGCTTCCTGGTGTTCGTCGGGCTCGACTCGCTCACGGGTCAGGGCACGTTCTCCCTGGCGATCCCGAATCTGCCCGAGTTCACCACGCCGACGGGCGCAATGTTCGCGTGGGCGCTCGTGCTCGGTCTCGCGTGTCCGCTGATCGGATGGCTGCTGTACACGATCGCGCTGTCGGTGCGCACGCTGGTGCACCGTCGCCGCCTCGTCGTCACCCCGCTGCTCGGTGTCGCAATTGCCCTACTGGCGATCGTCTTCGGCGAACTGACGGATCAGGGCACCGACAACGTGCTGTTCTCCGGCCAGGCGCAGCTGCCGGTCCTCGTCGAAGAGGCCGCCAGTTGGTCGACGGGCGCGTTGCTGCTCCTCATCGTGTGCAAGGGGCTCGCGTACGCGTTGTCGCTCAGCGCGTTCCGCGGTGGGCCGATCTTCCCGAGCCTCTTCATCGGCGGCGCGATCGGGGTTCTCGCCGCCGACCTCCCCGGGATGTCGCTCGTACCGGGTCTCGCGATCGGCATCGGGGCGATGTGTGCGACGATGCTCAAGCTCCCGTTCACGTCGGTCCTGCTGGCCACGGTGCTCCTGTCGAGCGACGCGTACTCGGTCATGCCCCTGGCGATCGTCGCGGTCGTGGTGGCCTACGTCGCCACGCACCGACTCCCTCAGCCGCGGAGCTGGACCGATCGAGGCGCCGCCGACTCGGCGCCGGTGTCGGACACCGTCGCCGCCTGATCCGATACGGACCAGGTCAGCAGGGGTGCTGTCATCGCCGACCGAGCGGTCAGTGCGGGGCGACGGAGGTGTCGGACACCCAGTTGCCGTGGAATCCGAACGGCACGCGTTGGGGGAGGTGGATGCGGGCAACCTCGGGTCCGGTGATGTCCTGTGCGTCGAGGATGCACAATTCGCTGGCGTCGGTGGCCGGGTCGTAGACGACGGTGAGGATCCAGGCGTCGTCCTCGGCGACGCCGTCGGCTTTGGGCACGACGACCGGTTCGGCGCCGCCGCGGCCGGCGCCGAACTCGTGCGCTTCAGTCGAGCCGGACTCGACATCGACTTTCAGGATGGCACCGTGGAGGTTCGCCCCACCCGGGGTGACCTCGGAGGTGTACCCGAATCGATGACGCTGCAGCCCGACGCCCGGATGGTGGCGAGGGAACTCCTGGGGTCGGTCGTCGAGCCGGGTTTCCGAGACTCGCTTCGTCGTGGGGTCGATCACCCATCGATCGAGGGTCGGAAGCGAGTCGCCGAACGGCCCCCGTCGGTCGGTCTCCATCATCCGGTCGTAGCGGCACAGGTCGACCACGACGGTTCCGTCGTCGGTGTCGTAGGCATTGAGGGGATGGAACACGTAGCACGGGTCGACGTCGCACCAGATGACGTCGTCGGCGGTGCCGTTCCGTGGCAGGAGCCCGACCCGGGCGGCGCGATCAGGTGCCCAGGTGAACGGCCACGGATATCCCTCGACGACGACGTCGAGGTTGACCGTCACCGGCAGGTCGTACACGACTGCGTAGGTCGGGGTGAGCGACATGTCGTGGATCATCGGCATGTCGGGCACCGGGATGTCGGTCACCTTCGACACCCGGCCGTCCGCTCCGACGGTCACGTACTGGACGTGATCGACGAGATCGGGCCAGTGGTACGCCATCGCGTGGAGCTCGCCGGTCGCCGGGTCGTATTTCGGGTGAGCGCTGAAGCCGTTCGGGAGGGTTCCGGAGAAGCGGTTCACCCCCAGCGACTCGAGGTCGTAGGCCAACTCGACGGGCGGTGAACCCGCCTCGACCAACGCCCACGTCGTGCCGGCGAAACCGCCGACGTTGGTGTTGGGTGAGAACCCGTCCGCGCCGCCGACGTAGCGGTTGCGGTACCACTCGGCCCGGCCGCCGCGGAGGCGGACGCCGTGCACCATGCCCGCGCCCATGAACCAGTGGTGAACCGCCGGGTCGACATCAGGACCGGGATTCGGGCCGTTACGCAGCCACCGTCCTTCGAGTTCGGCGGGGATCTCGCCCGTCACCGGAAGGTCGAACGCGTCGACCTCGTGTTCGACCGGGGCACAGTTGCCGCCGAGGTACGGGTTGACGCTCGGGCGAGGATCGAGGACGGATGCGATGGTGTCGACCATGACTCCACCCTGACCGATGCGTGAACATCTGTCAACCCTCGGCCCGCGCACCACCGTTTGCGTGCAACTCTGGCTGGACCGTCCCATCCGAATCCGCACGCAAACGGGGGGGG
>JBGSII010000316.1:0-3233 GCA_041742555.1 Ilumatobacteraceae bacterium | reverse complement strand
GATCGCAGCCGGGCCTTCGGCTTGGTCGAGCGCGCAGGAGCGCCGCGACGCAGCCAGGCCAGCTCCTTGCGGGCGAGGATCTTGCGGGTCGACTCCTCCTGCGCCTCCCGGTCGATCCGCTCGGCGCGGGCGTCGAGGTAGGTCGCGTAGGCGCTCGATCCGGCTGCCGCCTGATGGACGAAACATCGGCCGGCGTCGAGTTCGACCACCTTGCTCGGGCCGACATCGGTGGTGAGCCGGTCGAGGGCGTGCCGGTCGTGTGTGACCAGAACGAGTGCCGACTTCATCTTCACGAGTCGCGACTCGAGCCATTCGATCGCTTCGAGATCGAGATGGTTGGTCGGCTCGTCGAGCACCACCATGTCGTGATCGCCGTGTTCGTCGTCTGCCAGCACCTTGGCGAGCGCCACCCGCTTCGCCTGCCCACCCGACAACTCGTCCGTACGGCGATCGAAGAGCGGCTGCACGCCGAGCTTCGTCGCAGTGGCAGCGACCTCCCACGAATCACCGAGAAACTCGTGCACCGTTCCTGGCGGCAGGACCGGATCCTGTTCGAGCGAGGCGATCCGCACACCTCGGCCGAAGCGCACGTCGCCGGCGTCGGGCTGCAGCGCCCCGATCATGATCCTCAGCAGTGTGGTCTTTCCGGATCCGTTCACGCCGACGACAGCGACTCGATCCCCCGTCGACACCGTCACCGCGAGGTCGGCGAACAGCACCTTGTCCGGCTGGGCGAGCGTCACGCCCGCAAGGTCGACACAGATCACGAACGCGACGCTACGGCGTTACATCTGGGGTCAGACCCCAGATGTAACGCCGTCTGCATCAGTCGGCTTGTTCGGTGGCGTCGGTGGCGCCACGATCGGGGCGGCCGTTGTTCACCCTGTCGGTGATCTTGGTCTCGGCCTCGGCGAGCTTCTCGTCGGCTTCGGCCTGGTCGATCCGACCGTCGGCGACGGCTTCGTCGAGGCGAGTGTCGAGTTCGGCGATCAGCGCATCGACGACGGCTTGCACCTCGACGCCCTGCGCAGTCGCGATCTCGGCGAGCGTCGAGCCATCGTGAAGCTGCGTGTGGATCTCCTCGGCGGTCAGGCCGAGCAACTCGGTCAACGCCTCCGATCCCATGCCGGGGCCACCGCGGCCGAACATGCCACCGGGGCCACCACGATGGCCACCGGGGCCGCCACCGAAGCCACCCTCGCCACGTTCGGGACGGTTCTCGACGAGGTGGGCCGTGACGGCGTCGGCCTGCTCGGCGGTGATCGTGCCGTCGTCGACGAGCTGCTGGAGGGTCTCACGAAGGCGAGTTCCCATCTCGGGGGCTTCGTCCGATGGATCCGTGGTCGCTGGATCGGTCTCGTCGGTCTGCTGGACCACGACCGCCGGGGTCGTATCCGACGCCGCGCTCGAGAGTCCCGGCACACCGAAAACCAATCCGGCAGCGGTGCCGGCGAGCAACCCGCTCGTCAGCCCGATGGCCAGACCGCGGCGGCGTCCCGATCCCGTGCCCGATGTCGTCGGGGAGGTTTCCATGTCGTTGCGTTCGTTGTTCATGACGTGATGTCCTTTCAACCGATTGCGCCACGAGGGTTCTCGATGACAAGAGCCATGGTGAACGCCCTCGGTGAAGATGATGCGGGAGCCACGTAAGGCCCCGGTGAGATGACGAACGCTCCGGCGTCGCCTCAGCGGCGACGAGCCAGGAGGTCGGTGGCCGCATGGAATCCGCCCATGCCGTGCACGCCACCTCCCGGGGGCGTCGAGGCCGAACACACCCAGACCCCGTCGATCGGGGTCCGCCACGGGTGCAGTCCCAAGGTGGGCCGAGCGATGACCTGACCGAGGTCGCCCGCCCCGCCGTTGATGTCGCCTCCGACGTAGTTCTCGTTGTGGTCGACCATTGCCGCTGCGGTCACCACGTGGCGGCCGATGATCCGGTCACGGAAGCCGGGCGCGAATCGTTCGACCTGCGCCTCGATGCGGTCGCTCATGTCGACCGTCGAGCCGTTGGGGACGTGGCAGTAGGCCCACACGGCGTGGACGCCATCGGGCGCCCTCGTCGGATCGAACAGCGTCTGCTGCGCGAGCAGCACGTAGGGCCGCTCGGTGTGGCGCCCCCGGACGACGTCGTCCTCCGAGCGCGCGATCTCCTCGAAGGTGCCGCCGAGGTGGACCGTCCCCGCCTGCGCGCAGTGAGGATTCGTCCACGGCGTCGGCCCATCGAGAATCCAGTCGACTTTCACGACGCCAGGCCCGTACCGGTATCGCCGCAACGCCCGTGCGTATCTGGCCGGAGCACGACCGCCGAGCACGTCGAGCACCTGTCGCGGCGTCAGGTCGAGAATCACGTCGCACGAAGGCGGAAGATCGTCGAGCGACGTCACCCGCCGACCACACTCGATCGATCCGCCAGCGGACTCGATGATCCCGACGAGGGCGTCGGCGATCCGCTGCGAGCCACCGCGTGCCATCGGCCACCCGACCACGTGGCCCAGCACGCCGAGGATCAGCCCGTACGCCGCCGTGGCCCGCGCCCGCAGTGACAACAGCGAGTGTGCGGCGAGTCCGGCGAACAGCGCCCGAGCCTCGTCGCCCTCGAACCGCGAGCGAGCGAGTGCCTGCGCCGATCTGATGCCGCTCCAGCCGAATCGGGCGAGATGGACTGGGTGAGGCGGCGGCAGATCCAGGGGCGAGAGCAATCCATCGGTCAGGTCGAAGCCGGCATCGACGTACGGGCTCATCAGCCGTCGGTAGGCATCCGCATCGCCCCCGAGCGAGGCCGCGGTGTGGTCGACGGAGCGCAGCAGCACGGCGGCGCGTCCATCGTCGAGGGGGTGGGCGACCGGCACGATCGGATGCACCCACTCGAGCCCGTGCGCCGCCAACGAACCGTCGGCCGCCAACAACCGGAACGCGGGCGAAGCGAGCGCCAGCGGGTGGATTGCCGAGCAGACATCGTGAACCACGTCGGGCCGTATCAACGCCTGCGATCGCGTTCCACCCCCTGCAGCGTCCGTCGCTTCGACCACCAGGACTCGGCGTCCAGCGCGGGCGAGAACCACTGCCGCCATCAGACCGTTCGGGCCTGCCCCGACGACGACGACGTCGGGATCGGTCACCCGCTCACCGTGCCGGAGATGGCCTCGGCACCTGTGCCGGCGCCATCACTCGGCCAATCGGGGGACACGGGGAGGTTGAAGCCGATCGCGGCGCCACCGGCGTCACGACCGGAC
>JBGSII010000315.1:0-6389 GCA_041742555.1 Ilumatobacteraceae bacterium | reverse complement strand
CCGACGGCGCAGGCGAGCAGCAGCACGACGGCACCGCCGACGGTGTCGCCGACCGGATCGCCGGCAACTGCAGTGAGGATGACCGGGACCGACATGACGAGGAGGCCGACGCTGACCTCCCGTCCCGAAGCCCAACGCGCGAGTGCGTACGGCAGCACGAGCAGGAACAGCGCGGTGTTGAGCCCTTCCCACTCCACGCCGCGCACGAGCGACATCATTTCGACGGCACTCATCGTCCCGAACGCAAGAGCGACCACCAACAAGGGATGAACGCGGCGCCACGGCAACAGGCACGCGACGCCGACGGTCACGACCAGCGAGGCACCGCTCCATACCAATTGGTCCCTGGCCAACGTTTCGATCGTTGCTGCCCCCACCAAGACCGCCACGAGCAACCAGTCGCGCCGCGCCGGTCCGGGCGGATCCGCCGCCCGTGGTTCCGACCAGTACCGACGGCTTGTGTCCAAGACCACGGGGGCAAGACTACGGAATCCGAGCGTCGAGCGGATCGGCCGAAAGAACGATCCACGGACCGGCCGATCAGACGGTGTGCAAGTGGCCGGACTCCTGATGTGCCGCCGGCGCAGGATGCGGAGGATGGGGGCCATGCCGACCGACAGCGCCGCCGGGTTCGCGGTGCTCGAGGAGGCAGCACCGCTGCCTGCCGATCTCACCATCAACAACGAACAGGAATGGACACCCACATCATGATCACCGTCTCAGGACTCACGAAGCATTACGGCGACCGCATCGCCGTCCACGAGATGAGCTTCGATGTCGCGGCCGGACGAGTCACCGGATTCGTCGGCCCGAACGGCGCCGGCAAGTCGACGACGATGCGGATGATGGTCGGGCTCACGCGTCCCGACCACGGCGACGTCCGCTATCACGGCGTTCCGTACACGCGACTTCTGCGGCCCGCACGCGTCGTCGGCTCGGTGCTCGATGCACGCTGCATGCACCCCGGACGGACCGCCAGGAACCATCTCCGGGCAACCGCAGCGCTCAGTGCAATTTCTGCCGATCGAGTCGAGGAGGTTCTCCACGAGGTCGGACTCGAGTCTGCGGCGGACCAACGCGCCGGCAGCTTCTCGCTCGGCATGCGCCAACGCCTCGCCCTCGCCGGCGCCCTGCTGGCAGCGCCCGAGGTGCTGTTGCTCGACGAACCGTCGAACGGGCTCGACCCCGATGGCATTCGCTGGTTGCGGAACTCCCTGAGCGCCTTCGCGGCGCGGGGTGGCACGGTGTTCGTGTCGAGTCATCTGATCGGTGAACTCGAGATGTTCGCCGACGACCTGATCGTCGTCGGCGGAGGAACGCTCCTCGCCGCCGAATCCGTTTCCAGCATGCTCGCCCGCGGGCGATCGACCGTCGTCGTCCGAACACCTCAAGCGGCCGAGCTCGCCGGCCTCCTGCATCGCAGTCACATCGAGTTCGACCTCTCCCACGACCGACTGTCGATTCACGGCGCGACCACGGCGACGGTGTCCCAACTCGCCTTCGATCATCGGATTCGGGTCGTCGAGATCACCGAGACCTCGCGATCCCTCGAAGAGATCCTGCTGGAGATGACGAGCTCCGTCACCGAGTTTGCCTCGGTCTGAACCGCCATGACCATCACCACCCATCCCATCGACCGAGTCCTCCAGCGATCTCGACGTGACGACGCCGCCTCGATCCCGACCGCGCTGCACAGCGAATGGATCAAGGTGTCCTCGCTGCGCTCGAACGTGACGGTCTTCGCTTTGACCCCCGCCATCGGCGTCACGCTGTCGTGGATCCTGGCCACCTTCGTCAAGGTCGATCCGGATACGGATCTCCCGTTCACGGTCGGTGACACGTTCATCATCTCGACATGGCTGACCGCCGTCCTCGCGATGATCTTCGGCACGCTGACGTTCACGTCCGAGGCTCAGCACGGTACCTTGGCGACCGCAGTTGCGGCGCAACCCGCCCGATGGGTGACCGTCGCGTCCAAGACGACCGTCGCCGCGAGCTTCGGTCTGGCGATGGGGATCCTCGGGATGGTCGGTGGTCTCAGTGGGTCCATCCTGGGCGGACTTCCGAAGGGCGACACGTCGGGGATGGCATCGACCGCGCTGTGGGGGCTCGTGCTCACCACGCTCGCTCCCGTACTGGGCCTCGGTGTCGGCATGATCCTGCGTCACAGTGCCGCTGCGGTCTCGATCCTGCTCGTCTGGCCGTTCGTGCTGGAGAACATCGCCCGCGCCCTGATTCCGGTGAGCGCGGCCCGGTACCTGCCCTTCAGCGCAGCGAACAACATGCTCGGTATCGCCTCGGCAACCGACACACCCGAGTCACTCGCTGCCGCCCTGACCCCGTTCCAGAACGCGGTGCTCTTCGGTGGCTACGCGTTCGCCTTCCTTGCGATCGGTACCACCCTCTTCTGCCGACGCGACATGGACTGAGCGTCGCGCCGGGCCACGAGCCACCGGGTGCCCCGTCGGCTACATCGCGATGATCGGCGTACGGGTTTGTGAGGATGGCCCCACGATCTTTCCGAAGGGCGCCACCACCAACGGGATCAGCCTGAACGTGGCCAGACCCACCGGGATCCCGACGATCGTGACGCACAGAGCCACTCCGACGACCACATGCACCGCTGTTGCGAAGATCCCGGTGCTGATGAACCACCAGACCGCGCCGACGGTCTGGAGACCCGACAGTGACTGCCTCTTGCTGACAGATCGACCGAACGGCCAGATCACATACGAAGCGATCTTGAGGCTCTGTATCCCGAGCGGAATGGTGATCACCCCAACGCACTGCAGCACACCCACCAGCGCGTACAACGCAGCCAGCCAGATCCCGCAGAGCGGCAGCCACAGCACCTTGAGCAACACCGCGGTGATCCGCTCGAGCGAGGTCTCGTCTTCGTCCACGGGGTCTTCGAGCGCAGCGGGCTGGACCATGATCGGAGCAGTGCTGGCGATTGGTACTTCATTGCGCACGGGTGCACTGACCATGGGAAGCGTCGGGACACCGAACTGTGCGTGCACGACCGAGGCGGGTGCCAGAGACGGTGTCGGAGGGCGCAACGGTGAGTCCGCAGCGAGGACTGAGGTCGACGTCGGCGGCGACAGGGTGAGCGATGATGCCTGCACCGCGGGACCCACCGGGCCAGCAACCGCTGCCGGCAAGTTCGGACCCGGCGACGCGGCACCTGCGGCGCCGGGAGGATCGCTCGCTTGTGTCCCGTCGTCGGACACGTGGGCGGTCCAGCCCTGTCCGTCGTGCCATCGGTGCTGGTGACGTCCCCACGGGTCGGGCTGCCAGCTCGCAGGGACGGAACTCGCGGACGTGGAAGTCTGTGTGGACATTCACGCTCTTCGGCACAGCGTCGCCGGGGCTTGAGTGGCAGCGCCGACGCTCGACCATCTCGACCATCTCGACCATCTCGACTCGATCGAACAGCTCGTGTCGAGGGTGCGCCCCTCATTTCCGGCGCTGCGATTCTCGGGCTCGCTCCGGCTGGTCGGTCTTCAGGACTCGACTCCGAACGATCGTTCCCGGCCATCGCTCGCTGAGCGCTCGGGATACAGCGGACGGTCGCACCATTCGACGTGGTGCTCGACGTCGCGGATGTCCCACTCGGTGGTGGCGAACCGGCGCGCCGGGATGGTCAGCAGGAGCCAGGCGGCGAAGCGGGCGACATCACGAGCGGACGCGACCAGACCATTGGACACGTACTCCTGGTAGGCAGCGTGCGCTGGGAACTCCTCCGGCGGGAGGCTCATGAAGCCGCGGACCATGTCCGTGTCGACGAGGCCCGGCTTGAACGCGCCGACGGAGATGTCACGGTCGGCCCACTCGGCTTGGAGCGCCCGCCGAAGCGTTTCGGAGGCCGCTTGTGCGATCGAGTAGGCCGCTCCACCGGCGCGCGGCGATGCGCCCGCGTCGCTCCCCACGAACAGCAGCCGACCCTGGTGGAGCAGCCCGGCACAGTGACGCGAGAGCAACCATCGGGCCTCGACATTGGTCTCGAACGAACGCCGCCACTCCTCGACGGACAGGCCGTCGAGCAACCCCGCCTGGAAGTAGCCGGCAGTGTGAACGATGGCGCGCGGTCCCGGAAGACTTGCCAGCGCGGCAGCCAGCACATCGCGATGTGACGCCTCGGTGACGTCTCCGGCACAGACCGAGATCTGCGTCGACGAGCCGGCAATCGAGTCCAGTTCATGTCGTCGGCGACCGGAGATCAGGACGTGACATCCGCGACTCGCCAACTCGGTCGCGAGTGCAGCACCGATTCCGGATCCGCCACCGGTGACGAGCAACGACCGAACCGCCGGTCCGTGGTCGGTCTCGTTCGACGATGACATCGCAACGCACCGTACACAGCACGTGACGTCGGCGTCGTCGGTGATCCGCCCTCCACGAACCGCGACCGCGTCGAGAGGTACATTGCCGAAAGGGGCAAGGAAAGGATCCACGTGACGGACGTCGAACTCGAGGCCAAGCCGGGCGGACTCCAGCGCATCCTGGACTTCATCGAGCGGGTCGGCAACAAGGTGCCGCACCCGGCGGTGCTGTTCATCGGGCTCTGTGTCGGCCTGATCCTGCTGTCGCAGGTTCTGGCCTGGGTGGGTTGGAGTGCGACGTACGAGGTCGTGAAGCCGCCGGTCGAGATCGCGCAGGAGATCGACATCGGTGGCTCGATCCTGCCCGGTGAGCTGATCTCGGGTGAGCAGGCCGACGCCGAGTCCTACGACATCGTCACCGAGACCGCGGAGGTCCAGAGCCTGCTCTCGAGCGATGGCATCCGCTTCCTGTTCACGTCGTTCGTCCAGAACTTCATGGCCTTCACCGCCATGGGAATCATCCTGATCGTGATGATCGGGGTCGGCGTCTCGGAGGTGTCCGGGCTCATCGCCTCGCTCATCCGCAAGCTCGTCGCCGTCTCGTCGCCGGGCATGTTGACCTACATCATCGTCGGCCTCGGCGTCGTCTCGAGCATTGCGTCGGACGCCGGGTATCTCGTACTCATCCCGCTCGGCGCCGCCGCGTTCCACAGCGTCGGCCGACATCCATTGGCCGGCATGGCCGCCGCATTCGCCGGTGTCGCCGGCGGGTTCGGCGTCAACCTGTTCATCACGCCCACCGACGCCGTGCTCACCGAGATCACGAACGAGGCCATCGGTCTCGTGGAAGCTGGTCGCACGATCGACATCACCGCCAACCTGTACTTCGCCATGGCGTCGACGATCGTGCTCACGGTCCTGCTCGCTGTCGTCAGCCGGCGGCTGGTCGAGCCGCGACTCGGCGCCTATGATCCGGCATTCGCCCCGTCGGGGGAGGAATTGCGTGATCAGCCGGACACCTTCGAAGGTGTCACCCCCGAACAGGACTCCCGCGGGCTTCGCTGGGCGGGCATCGCGTTTCTCGGTGCCGTCGGCGCCGTGGCAGTGCTGACGGTGCCGTCGGGTGCTCCGCTGCGCGATCCCGAGACCGGAGCGATCATCGGCACCTCGCCGTTCATGGACAGCTTGATCGTCATCATCGCATTGCTGTTCCTGGCCGCAGGGCTCGGTTACGGCCGCGGCGCGCGCACCATCACCTCCAGCACCGAGGCCATCGACGCCGTCACCAAGTCGTGGGCGGGTATGGCCGGGCTGTTGTTCCTCTTCTTGCTCATCGCCCAGTTCATCGCCTATTTCAACTACTCCAACATCCCTCAGATCGCGGCGGTCAAGCTCGGTGACCTCATCGAGAACTCGAGCATCGGATCACTCGGCCTGCTGCTCTTGGCGATGTTGATCACGGTCGTGGTCGGCGTCATCATGCCGCAGGCGATCGCGAAGTGGGCGCTGCTCGCACCCATCTTCATCCCGCTGTTCCTTCGCATCGGAGTCGAACCCGAGGCGGTGCTGGCTGCCTATCGCGTGGCCGACTCACCCATCAACATCGTCACGCCGATCATGGCGTATTTCCCGTTGATCGTGGTGTTCGCACTGCGTTACGACAAGCGCTCGGGGATCGGAACGGTGATCGCCCTGATGATCCCCTACTTCGTGGCGCTCACCGTCGTGTGGACGGCGTTCTTCGCGGGCTGGTACGTCCTCGGGCTCCCTTGGGGTACCGGGGGATGAGCGATCGCGGCCCGGATCAGCGCGGCTGAGCGGCAGCGTGGAGGACGGCGGCGACCGTGGCGGTGATCTTGCGGCCGGTGGGGAGGTGGAGGAACTCGTTCGGGCCGTGTGCGTTGCTGTGCGGGCCGAGCACCCCGGTCACGAGGAACTGGGTCCCGGGAAACCGCTGGCCGAGCATCGCCATGAACGGGATGGTGCCACCCTCGCCGAACTGCAGCGCCGGTGCGCCGAAGAAGCGGCCCGACGCGGCCTGCAGCGCGTCGTCGAGCCAGGCCGCGG
>JBGSII010000314.1:0-4846 GCA_041742555.1 Ilumatobacteraceae bacterium | reverse complement strand
GCACGTTCGTCGCCGACGGCCACGGTTCCGATGATCGTCGCTGCGCTGACCGCGACGCCCACGACGGCGGCCCGGAGCGCCGCGCGTCGGCGCCTGATCGGACGAACGAGAGAGTTCACGGACTGGTCTGATGCGCTCATGAGGTGGTTCCCACACGGCGCTTCGCCGTGACGGTTGCGTAACATATCGTCACCAAATCGCAATACTCAACTCGGAACGACAACTTTTCGTCATGCAACCGTCATCCGAATCCCGCACCTGTGCCCGCCAGACTGCAACCGTGCCGGACCAGCCCTCACCCGAATCGGGCACACACGCTGGGGCGATGTCCCCCCACGTCGCCGTCGTGCTGCTCGCGGCAGGTGCAGGAACCCGGTTCGACGGCGCGGTGCACAAATTGTCGGCCCAGGTGCCCGACGGTGACCCGAGACCTGTCATCGAACGGGCGATCGCCAACGCGCTCGCCTCGGCGGTCGGCCCGGTCGTCGTGGTCACCGGCGCCGTCGCGGACATCGTTCCAGGTCATCTGACCGACGTGGTCACCGTGTGCCACAACCCACGTTGGTCCGACGGCCAGATCACCTCGCTGCGCGCCGGGATCGACTCGGCCCGTTCGCTCGGCGCGACGGCGGCGGTCGTCGGCCTGGCGGACCAGCCGTTCATCGAGCCGGCGGCGTGGCGGGCAGTGGCCGACGGCGACGGGCCGATCTGCGTCGCCACGTACGGCGGCCAGCGAGCGAACCCGGTGAAGCTCGATGCCGCTGTCTGGGATCTGCTCCCGATCAGCGGTGACGAAGGAGCACGGGCGCTCATGCGCGTTCGTCCAGAGCTGGTTCGTGAAGTAGCGTGCTCTGGTTCACCCGCCGACATCGACACCACAGAGGACCTTCGCCGATGGCAGAACAACTGATCAACGAGTTCACGGTCAACCGCCCGATCGAGGAGGCCTGGCCGTTGATCACCGATCTCGAGCGGATCGCGCCGTGCCTGCCGGGGGCCGAGCTCCAGGAGATCGAGGGCGACATCTACCGCGGTGTGGTCAAGGTGAAGCTCGGCGCGATCAGCAGCCAGTTCAAAGGTGAAGCACACTTCGTCGAGCGTGACGACGAGAACTACCGCGCCGTGATCAAGGGCGCCGGTCGCGACACGGGCGGACGCGGCAACGCGACCGCCGACATCACCGCCCAGGCCGAGAGCCTCTCGCCGACCAGCACGCGGGTGGCCGTCACCACCCACCTCCACATCACCGGCAAGGTTGCCCAGTTCGGCCGCGGCATCATGGGTGACGTCAGCTCGAAGCTGATGGCCCAATTCGCGGACAACCTCAACCAGATGATCGACGACCAAGGTGTCGGGACGTCCGCAGCAGCCGCGGACGTCCCCGCTCCCGACGCCACCGTCGCACCCGACCCTGCAGCGGCGCAGCCCGACCTTGACGCGGCCCCGGCGAAGCCGCAGGTCCGCAAGATCGAAGGCCCGGCGACGGAGCCGATCGACCTGATGGAGGTCGGGGGTTCCTCGCTGGTCAAACGCCTCGTGCCCGCACTGATCGCCATCGTGGTCGTCCTCCTGCTCGTGCGCCGTCGACGGGGCTGATGAACGATCGTGCTCGCGTCACCGAACTGCTCGGACGCGAGCCGGCCGGCGCCTTCGTCGTCGTCGTCCGCGACGAGGCCGGAGATCCGGTCGTCGTTCGCAACGCCCCGTTTCTCGATGACGGCACGCCGATGCCGACGCGTTTCTACCTGGTCGGCACCAAGCTGGTCCGCGACGTCAGCCGCCTCGAGGCCGCCGGGGGCGTGAAGGCGGCCGAGGCCGCGATCGATGCCGACACACTGACGGCGCTGCATCGACGCTACGAAGCCGAACGCGACGCCGACATCGGCACCGAGCACGACGGCCCGCGTCCATCGGGGGGCGTCGGCGGGACTCGCGTCGGCGTGAAGTGCTTGCATGCGCACGTCGCGTACCACCTCGCGGGTGGCGACGACCCCGTGGGGCGCTGGACGCTCGAGCGACTCGAGACTCGATGGACCGACCAGGATCACCGGCGATGAGTCACCCACCGCTCTGCGTCACCATCGACGACCGTGCGCTCGCCATCGAGCTCGACGGCGGCAGCGTCCTCACGGTTCCACTCGGTCCGCTCAGTCTCCTCGACGGCCCGCTGCGCGGGAGCGACCCGCCGTCGCCAGCAGATCTGACCAACGCCTTGGGCTTGGTGCAGGACCACCTCGACGACCTGCTCATCGCCGAGCCGTCGATCGCTGCGGTGACCGGCGTGGCCGTGCTCGGCCCCTACGCCGAGGCACTGGCACGCGTCGAGATCGGTGCCGATCATCGACCGGACGGCTATGCGCTGCACCGAGCCGATGCGGACGAGGTGTTCCGCACGCTCGCCGTCGAGGCGGTCGAGGACCGCCGCGACAACCCGGGCCTCCCCGCGGACCACGCCGAGTCGATCATTGCGACCTGTTGCGTGATACTTGGGATCATGCGACGTCTCGACCTTCGTGCGGTCGCCGTCGGCCAACCGTTGCGCCACGACGCCGGCCGGACGGTGCCCTGATGGCGCTGCGACATCCCTCCCGATCGAGTTCGCCGATGCGGCTGTACGGACGACGGGTGATGCTGCGTCCGCTGGCGGCCAACGACTTCAGGACCTGGAGCGAAGTTCGGCAACGAAACGCCGAGTGGCTGACCGTCTGGGAGCCGAGCCGGCCCCTCCACCAGCCCGATCCGGTCGCCGATCGCAGCGCCTTTGCGGCCCGTTGTCAGCAGCGCGACCGCGACCGTGCGGCCGGGACTGCCTACCAATTCGGGTTGTTCGTCGATCAGCAGGTCGTCGGCGAGGTCAACCTCAACAACGTCGTGCGAGGAGCCATGCAGTCCGGCACGATCGGGTACTGGATCGATCAACGCCACGCCGGCAACGCCTACGTGGCCGAGGCCGTCGTCGTGGTCATGCAATTCGGATTCGAGCAACTGGCGTTGCACCGACTGGAGATCTGCATCGTCCCGCGCAACGAACGCAGCCGGCGGATCATGCAGAAACTGAACATCCGTGACGAAGGAGTCGCCGAGCGATACCTGGAGATCAACGGCACGTGGGAGGACCACGTGCGCTACGCGATCACCGTCGAAGAGTGGAACGAACGGCGCGACGACTTCGTGGCGGCGTGGATCGAGCGGCCCCGCGACCTCGTCTGAGGCCGCGGGCAACCACGCTCGGGTTCAGTAGCCGACGAGGCCGGAGTTCTCGCGGGCCAGACGCATCTGGTCGGCCCGGTCGCGACGCAGCTGGGTGCGCCGCTTCCACATCTTCGTCTTCCAGTGGCGCTTCGTCCGACTGCGCTTGGCGAGCTTGTTCTTGGCGATCTCGGCGTCGTGATGGCCGATCGGCTTCCACGCCATGCCGGGTTCGTGCACGTCGTCGGGTTCGAGACCGGCACTGACGTCTTGAGCGACGCTCTGCAACTCGACGTGGATGCGGTGCCGTTCGCTGTGGGCGTGGGCACGCACTTCCTGCTTGAGTGGCAACACGGTCTCGGGAGACCGGTGACGCTGGCTCATTGCTACCTCCTGCTTCGTGGCCGTGCCACGGTGGTTTCGGTGCTTGCCTCTCTCACAGTAGTCCACATCGCATCGCTGCGTCCCGGCTCTTGTGTAACGATCGTGCGCGATTCGTTCACCTTCCGTTGGTGTGTTGGCCATGTCCGTGCGCCGGGACTCGATCGTCAAGAACGGGCCGCTCCATGCCGATACCCCGTCGTGGACACGCTGCCGCCGCCGATCATGACCGCGCCCGACGCCGGACGGGTGGCCGCACTCGCTGAACGGCTCGTCGACAACATCGACGCCGTGATCGCCGGGAAGCACGACGTCGCCGAGATCGCGGTGGCGACGGCGCTCTCGGGCGGTCACCTCCTGATCGAAGACATCCCCGGAGTCGGCAAGACGCTGCTCGCCCAGGTGATCGCACGGAGTGTCGGCGGCACGTTCCATCGCATCCAAGGCACCTCTGATCTGCTCCCTGGCGACATCACCGGATCGATGGTGCCGAGCGGGCGGCTCGACGCGGACAGCATGAAGTTCCGGCCCGGGCCGGTGTTCGCCAACATCGTCGTGTTCGACGAAATGAACCGTGCGACGCCGCGTACGCAGTCGGCGCTCCTCGAGTTGGCCGAGGAGGCCACGGTCACGGTGGATGGAGTCGTGCACCCGCTTCCGAACCCGTTCATGATCGTCGCCACCCAGAATCCGATCGACATCGCCGGCACCTACGGGCTCGGCGACGGATCGCTCGACCGGTTCCGTGCCGTCGTCAGTCCCGGGCGCGCCCCGGCTGCTGCAGAGCTCGAAGTGCTCGCTGGCCGGAGCGGCCGTTCGATGCTGGACGCGGTCGTGCCGGTGGTCTCGCTCGGCGACCTCGTCGTCGCTCGCGACGACGTTGCTCAGGTCCGAGTCGCCGATTCGGTCGCCGGCTACGTGGTTCGACTGCTCCAGGCGACTCGTGAGCACCCCGCGATCCGCGTCGGTGCGTCGACTCGTGGAGGCGTGGCCCTCATTGCGTTGGCGCGGGCGTTTGCCGCGATGTCGAATCGAGCGTTCGTCACCCCAGACGACATCGTGCGCGCCGCCGGGCCGGCGCTCGCCCACCGGGTGGCGGGCACCCATGTCAGCGTCGACGTCGGGCGGGAACTGGTCGCCGACTGCCTGGCCGGGATCACCCCGCCGACGATCTGATGCAACCACCCGACGGTTCAGCGCCTCGACCCGACCCGACCGGCCGTGCGCGCGTCCGCCCGTCGGGCTGGTCGCCGGGAACGGGTTCGCTGTTCGGCGC